>DATNGX010000401.1:0-2939 GCA_035605755.1 Candidatus Krumholzibacteriia bacterium | reverse complement strand
GAACGCTACCGCGCGGGATCATTCCACACCTTCTTTCTGGGCGATGAATACCGGGCGTTGTGGGCGGCGCCGATCCAGGTGCCCGTCCTCGATCTGCGACGCGTGGCCGGTGGACTCGAGGTGGAGCGCGCCAGCGGCGGCAAGGAAACGCGCGGCCTGGTCCTGAAAGGGAAGGACGGACGCGAGTATCGTTTTCGCAGCATCGACAAGGATCCCACCGACATTCTGCCCAAAGAGTATCGCGACACATTCGTCGATCGCATCGTGCAGGATCAGATCGCGGCGACATTTCCGGGCGGCACGCTGGCGGTGTCGCCACTCCTCGGTGCCGCGGGTGTGCTTCACGCCGAGCCGGTCCTCGTCATGCTTCCCGACGATCCACTGCTGGGTGAATTCCGGGAAAAGTACGCGGGCCTGGTCGGCACGTTGGAAGAACACGCGGAAGCGAACGATGACGCGCCGCACACATTCGGCGCCATCGACATCCAGAGCGGCGAGAAAATGTGGGAGGAGATGGATGAGGATGCGGCCGACCAGCCCGATGCGCGTGCATTTCTGCGCGCGCGACTCATCGACATCCTGGTGGGCGACTTCGACCGTCACCGCGATCAATGGCGCTGGGCGAAAATGCCGGGTGAAGCGAAATGGCAGCCGGTTCCCGAAGACCGCGACCAGGCCTTCATCCGGTTTCAGGGCGTGATCCCGGGTCTCGCCCATGTGCACGCCAAGCGTTTCGTCAGCTTCGACGAAACCTATCCGCACGCGCAGGACATCACCTTCAACGGCCGTGACAACGACCGTCGCATTCTTGTCGATCTGGAACGGCCGGCCTGGGAAGAAATCACGAAAGACGTCCAGCGGCACATCACCAACGACGTCATCGCGGAGGCGGTGAAGGCGTTGCCTGCGCCGTACCGCGCCATCGAAGGCGCCAACCTGGAAACCAGGTTGCGCTCACGGCGCGATCAACTCCCCGCGATCGCGGACGATCTCTACCGATTGCTCGCGCGCCGCGTGGACCTGCGCGGCACCAAACGCGACGATGTGGTGACCATCGATCGCCGCGACAACGGCGATGTCGCGGTAGCCATCGCGCTCCGCGGTGAAGACGCGCCGTACCGCCAGCGCGTGTTTCATCCGGATGAGACCGAGGAAGTTCGCGTTTACCTCCTGGACGGCGCGGACAGCGTGGTCACGGCGGGCTCCACGAAGAAGATCACCGTCCGCGTGATCGGCGACAAAGGCGATGATGTGTTCGACGATCGCGCCGGCGCGCGGCTCCATGTGTACGATTCCAGCGGCGAGAACACGGTGCTGAGCGGCAAGGGAACGACGCTCAGCACGAGCGCGTACACACCGCCGAAGCGCGATACGGCGGAGTGGATTCCGCCGCGCGACTGGGGTGGAAGCCGGTCTTTCTTTCCGTTCATCGCCGGAGACAGCGATGTTGGCGTGCTGCTGGTGGGCGGCTTTCGCAGCCGCGCCTACGGATTTCGCAAGGATCCGTGGGCGCGCGAGCAGACGCTGCGAGTCCAGTACGGAACCAAACCCAATGAGTGGGCCGCGGACTACAAAGGTGAGTTTCGTCGTGAGCGCTCGACACGCATCACCCGGCTCACCGCATCCGCATCTTCCATCGATTTCCTGCACTTCTATGGATTCGGAAACGAGAGCAGCGCGGAGGGAGCCGCGAGCCGGTATGACGCCGATGTGACCCGGTATGTGATCGAGCCCGCGCTGGCATGGTCACTGGGCGGAGAGAGTTATTTCACGGTGAGTGCGCGCGGAAAACTCACGCACTCGACGCCGGGCTCCAATCTGCTCACCGAAACCAGTCCGTACGGCGCCGGCGATTTCTTCCAGTTCGGTCCGGTGCTGACGGCGATATGGGATCATCGTGATGCGAAGACGACGCCGCTGCGGGGTTTCAAGGCGCAGCTCGCGGCCGCCATCTTCCCGCCGCTCGCCAGCGTCGAGAGTACGTTCGGTGATGTGAACGGCGAAGTGTCGTTCAGCCAGCCCGTCTTTTCGGCCCTGACAGTCGCCGCGCGCGGCGGCGGCAAGCACGTGCTGGGAGACACGCCCTATCACGAAGCCGCATACATCGGCGGTGTCGAAACGCTCAGAGGATTTCCCAGCCAGCGCTTCGCGGGCGACAGTGCGTTGTATGGAAGCGCCGAGCTTCGCGTTCCGCTCACGCCGGGCGATTTCCTGCCCAAGGGAAGCGTTGGTCTATTCGGACTCTACGACGTGGGCCGCGTGTTCCTGGATGGCGAGTCTTCGGATCGCTGGCACTCGGCCGCGGGCGGCGGGCTGTGGATCACCCGGCCCGGAACCGGCAGCGCGTTCAGCTTCTCGGTCGCCGACGGCGACGAAGGCACGCGGTACTACCTGCAGTCACGCCTGTGGTTTTGAGGAAATTGCCGGCTGGTGGCGCTTCCACCATTCACGCTGCCGCTCTTCGGTCCACGCATTCGTGCCCGCTATTGCATCGAAATGTTGCGAGAGCTCGCGCGCCGTCTGCGGACGGTCCGCCGGATTCTTGGCCAGGCATGAAAGCACGACGCGATCGAGTGCGTCCGGCACGGGCAGCTCGGTGCGCGTTGACGGCGCGCTCGGAATGGTCTTGATGTGGTGGAGCAGGACGGCGCTCTGCGTGTCCGCGGTGAAGACGAGCTGCCCGGTGAGAAGCCAGTACGCCACGCAGCCCAGCGAATAGATGTCGGCGCGCCCGTCGATGCTTTCTCCTCCCAGCGCCTGTTCGGGAGCCATGAATGCCGGCGTTCCGCGAATCACGGTTTCGCGCGTGAGCGTCTCGGAGGCACGCGTCGCGTCGGGACGCATCTTGACGATGCCGAAGTCGAGCACCTTCACGAAATCGTAGTCCTCGCCGTAACGACACACGAAAATGTTGGACGGCTTGATGTCGCGATGCACCA
>DATNGX010000400.1:0-4264 GCA_035605755.1 Candidatus Krumholzibacteriia bacterium | reverse complement strand
CACGTTCGGCTGCGACCTGGTTTCCGACGACGACGTCACGCTGGGCGAGGCCATCGACGCACCGCAGACGTATGGCAATCTCGTGTTCCAGGCCATCGCGGCGCTCCTCAACGCGTCGCACCCGGACATCGATTTCGGACTCAGTGTGGACGAAGTCATGGACGCCGCGTGCGCCCACGACAAGGAAACGCTGGCGAACGAAAACGAAGTTGAAGGCTGTCCGCTCTCCGGCGGCAACACGACCGGCGGTGGAGGCGGCGGCGGTAAGAAGAAGTAACTCGAGCGTCCATTGGACGTGACGACGGAGCCCGGGGCACTGGCCCCGGGCTCCTTTTTTTGCGCACAGGTGGCGTACGAACGCCCGTAAATCCGCGCGTCGTTTTGGTTCTGCGGGGTGCACGCGGCGGTGTGCTAGGCTGCGGCAACGATGTCGACCGCGCTGCTCCTGCTCATTCTTCTCGCCGCATTCATCCACGCGCTCTGGAATTTCTTCGCCAAGAAAACCGGCGGCAGCCTCACCGTGCTCTGGCTGGGCGCACTCATGTCGACATTGCTGGTGACGCCGCTCGCCATCGGTGTGCAGTGGGGACACCCGTTTGCCACGCGCGGCCTGTGGATCGGAATCGTGAGCGGATTCGTGCACTGCGCTTACTGGTGGGCGCTGGCGCGCATGTACCGCCGCGGAGACATCTCACTTTCGTACCCGATTGCGCGCGGGAGCGGTGTGCTGGGCACCACGGTGGGATCGATGATCGTCCTCGGCGAACACCCGTCGTTTGCGGGCGCCACGGGAATTGCGTTTGTGTGCGCCGGTGTCTTTGCGCTTGGCTTCCAGCGCCGTATCGAGCCCGTGCGCACGCGCGTCGTGACGCTGGCACTGCTCACCGGATTGTGCATCACGGGCTACTCGCTGCTCGATGATCGCGGCGTCGATACGCTGGCGCCTCCGGTTTATCTCGCTGTCGAGACCGGAGTGGGCGTGGCGCTCCTCACCATTGCGGGGTGGAAGCGCATTCGTGCCGCCGCGCCGCGCATCTACAAACGCTACGAACGCACGGTGTGGATCGTCGGAGTCGGATCCCCGCTCACCTACCTCATCATTCTGTTCGCATACTCACGCGGGCCGGTCAGCTACATTGTTGCGGTGCGCGAATTCTCGGTGGTGTTTGCCGCACTGCTCGGCGCGCGCTTTCTGAACGAAAAAATCTCCGCGCTGCGCTGGGCGGGGATCGCGCTCGTCGTGACCGGGATGATCATGATCAAGCTGGCCTGACGACCGGCGCGATTGATTTCTACGTCCCGCTTTCATTACAATCGCCGCCCCTACCCGAAGGATGGAAGCCATGCGTCATCTTCCTCTGTATACGATCGTTTTTGTCAGCGGTGCGGTGGTTCTTGCTATTGAGATCCTGGGCACGCGCGTGCTGGGACCGTTCTACGGCGTGAATCTGTTCCTGTGGTCCGCGCTCATCACGGTGACACTGGCGGCGCTGAGCCTGGGCTACGTGGTGGGCGGGCGCCGCGCCGATCGCAATCCGCGCTACTCCGTGCTCGGCACGACGCTGGCCGTTGCGGGCCTGTGGCTGCTCGCCAGCATATGGCTCAAGCGCCCGGTGTTGACCGCGGTCGAGCCGCTGGGTCTGCGCGGAGCGGTGCTGGTCTCGTCGTTTCTGTTGTTCTTCGTGCCGCTCACGCTGCTCGGGATGACGAGCCCGTACGCAATTCGATTGCGGGCGGAATCGCTCGGGGAAGTGGGACGCACCTCGGGCGACATCTATGCCATCTCCACGGTGGCGTCGGTGGCTGCCGCGCTCGCGACGGGCTTCTATCTGATTCCGCATCTCGGCGTGAACCGGCTGATCGCCGTTTGCGGCGCGGCCCTCATCGGCGCATCGCTGATTGCGTTCCGCGCCGGACGCGTGCGCGGGGCGGCCGCGGGCGCAGCCCTGGCATTGTTGCCCTTCCTGCTGGGGGCCGCCGCATCCACCTCGCCCATTGCGCGCGTGGGCGAGCCCATCGGGCTTGCGTATCACGTGCAAAGCCCGTATGCCGACCTGCGCGTTGTGGACTGGGAAGACCAGCGCCTGCTGCTCGTTGACGGCGGAACGCACACCATCATCGACCGTGACACGTTCAATTCCGTTTTTACGTACGCGATGGTGATGGAGATCCCGAAGTTCATGTTCGAGCAACCGGGCGATGCGGTGCTGGTGGGGTTGGGTGGGGGATCGGTGGCGCGCAATTACTACCGTGCCGGGTGGCGCGTGGATTCGGTGGAGATTGATCCCTACATGAAGCGAATCGCGGAGGAATATTTTTCGTGTGACGCCGAAAGCTCCGGCGTGCACGTGATGGATGGGCGGCAGTACTTCATGCTCACGGACAAGCAGTATGACCTGGTGCTGCTGGATGCGTTCGGGTCGAGCTCGATACCATTCCACCTGGTAACGACCGAAGCGTTCGGATTGGTGAAGCAGCACATGAAGCCGGACGCAGTGCTGGCCATGAACATCGAGGCACGCACGTGGCACGACATTCTGGTGCATTCACTGGCCGCGACGTTGAAGCAACATTTCGCCCACGTGCTGGCCCTGCCGACCGCAGAGCCGCCCAACACGCTGGGCAATCTGATCATGCTGGCGTCGGATCGGGATCTGACATTTGACGACAGGCGCATCGGTGACCTGTACGAGTTGCTGCCTTATCCGTACCGCCACGAAGTCGGCGTCCAGCAGCACCACGCGTGGAACAGCCGGTTTGAGCCGGAGATCGCGGGCATGCCAGTGCTGACGGACGATCGGAATCCCGTCGATGTGTGGGCGGAAGCGATCAACTGGCAGGCACGCCAGCTGATGCACAAGAACGACCCCTGGAAGCACCTCGAGTACTAGCTTCATCTTTTCTTTTGCGCGGTCGCATGTCGGTCCGCATCGTCGGACTCCTCGCGCAATCGCAATTTGGATTTAGAGCGCTCGTCCACGCCGCTGCGGACCGACACGCTCCCGCTAGCAGGTTGGTATGACGCTCGCACTTGCTCGCTTTTCTCATCGACAAGATTGGGTGAATTTCACCTTCGCAACGAAGGTAAAAAACACCCAGGCACACCCTCGACGTCTTCGTTGATCGCCGGTGCAGCCGCGAACGTCGACGCAACCGATCCATGAGCTTGTGAAAAAGTTGCGTACTGCCGCAGCGGCAGTAACTCGATGCGCGACGATGCGGATGTGGAATGCCTGATCAAAAAAAACACCCGCCCTGTTCTCGCAGGACGGGTGTTCTTTTTGATTCTGTACTGACGACTACTGGCCGACCATGGTGGCGCCGAGGTAGCTCAGCACCGCGTTGATCGGGTTCGCAATCGCGATCGCCGAGCCGCTGCAGACCGAGCTGCCCGCAAAGCACAGGCCGACCGCACGCGGATTCGTGGTCGTGTCTTCCAGCAGCAGAGACCCGGAGTCGCCGCCGTTCTGGAAGTTGCAGCTTCCGTTCGCAATCACGACCTGGTTCGAATACGACTGCGTGAACGACGTGCCACCGGCGCACTCGTTCTCATATGTGATCGAGAACGAGCCGTTGATGGCGGACACACTGCTGCGGGTGAGACCGGTCGTACGACCCATCTTCTTGACCGCAAGACCGACGCTCGCGTTCAGCGTCGTGGCGCCGATCGTGCCGACGTTCAGGATCGCTCCTGACTCGTCGACCATGCCGGACGTCACCTGCGCGATGCCGACGTCAACCGCGTTGCCGCCCATCGGCAGCGAACCGCCGTTGGACACCAGCGTGCCGACGTTCTGTGCGTTGCCTGCGGTGCAATTCACGTCGATAAGACCCGGCTGGATGACCGGATCGCCGGCCGTCGCGACGCGGCTGTTGCCGCCGTTCACGATGTCCGCATACAGCACGTGATAGTTCGACATGATGTACTTGGTGCCACCCTTTTGAACCAGCGAGCCGAGCGTACCGCCGCAGCAGTATCCGTTCGCCAGATCGTAGCGCCAACCGCCCGACGTTCCCATTTTCACGGGAGGCGTCTGCTTGGCCATGCCGCCGCCACCGCCGCCGCCGCCAGGACGACCTTTGAAGGGCTTGATGACGCCGCTGACCTGTTCGATCACGCGCACGCCCTCATATTCCTTCTTGAGCTGTCCCGGAGCTGTTTGCTCCTTCGTATAAATCGTGATGACCGGCATGCCCTTGTCGTCCGCCGAAATCGCCGTGCCTGCGACGCCCTTAGTCGCCAGGATTTCGGGGATGTACCGGT
>DATNGX010000399.1:0-4815 GCA_035605755.1 Candidatus Krumholzibacteriia bacterium | reverse complement strand
GGCTGCGGCACGGGGCGCGCTCGTCGCCGCCGTGTGCGCGGCGCCCACCGTCCTTGAGGCGTGCGGTTTGTTGAAAGGGAAACGCGCGACGAGTCACCCCGATCAGGTTCCTGAGATGAAAGATTGTATCTACATGGAAGACGCTGTCGTCGAAGACGGCAACATCATCACGAGTCGTGGCGCAGGAACCGCGATCGAGTTTGCCGCGGCAGTGGTGAAAAGACTTGCGGGCGAGAATGCCGCTCGCGACATCCTCGCCCGCATTCAGTACCGGATACCGGCCCGATAGGGCCGGGATTCTACTGAAACATGTCTGAAACCGGCACGACTCGCGATGCCGTTCCGTTTACCTTGAGCGGGTAAACCGAAATCATCTTGTCCTGCTCCAGCACGTCCTGCGGAATTCCTTCCGCGTCGTATTTCATGGGCGAGGGCGTGTTGTTGGCCACGTCGTGCAGAAACGCCTCCGCTCCCTTCGTCACCACCGCCACGCACAGATTCTGCGACTGCAGGTGCTTCTTGATGGCCGCGTTCACCTGGTCGCGCGTGAGCGCGTCGAGCTTCGCGGGCAGCGTGCCCAGGAAGTCATCGATACCATAGAACTTTGAATCCATCAGGAAGCCCAGGCGGCGGCTCTGATCCTGCGCCCACAGCTTGCTGTAGTTCTTTACGAACGAGCGCGCGTCTTCGAACTCTTCCTGGGTCAGTCCGTCGCTGACCATTCTATTGAGCTCCCACAGCGCGAGGCGCAGCGCAAACTGGCGGTGCTGCGGCTGGACGGGCCGGATCCAGATGGAGAAGTACTGTTCTGCGCGCGGAATGTTCGTAATCGGGAAAGTCGAGCCGCCGTCCTGGACGAAGTGCTCGATGTACGAATAGTCGCCGTAATTCAGACCGCGCACCTCGCGCATGCGATTCATCAGCACGCCGTTCATGGTGCGATGCTCGCCCAGGTGCGAATTGGCCACCATCAACGCGTAGAAGTCGGCATCTTTGCGCGTCACATCGATGGGGAAGCCCATCGAGATAGCGGTGGAACGGCCTTCCTTTTCGATGGCAAGGATCTCGAGACCCGAGATCTCGTGCGGCTTCGGGAGCGCGGCATGCTCCGGGGCACCCGCCGGGAGCTTCTGCAGCGATTTGGAAACCTTGTCGGCCAGATCCGCGGGATACCCGCCGGCAAGACCGATGGTCACGTTGTCGCGCGTGAACATCTTCTGGTAGTGCGCCTTCACGTCGTCGAGGGTGACGGCGTCGAGGTTCGACACCAGGCCCGAATTGGGCGTGCCGTAGGGATGGCCCGAGTACAGGCACACCCCCAGCGCTTCCTTGCCCAGCTCTTCGTCGTTGCCGCCGCGCAGCGTTTTCGACAGATAGTTCGACTGCGCCGTCTTGAGGCGTGTGAAGTCACTGTCATCGAAACGCGGCTCGAGGAGTATCTGCGTGAACAGATCGAGAAACTTTTCGAGGTTGTCGATGTGCGTGGTGCCCGTGAACGTGGTGACGTCCTTGTCGACCACCGCGCGAACGCCCGCTGCCATGGGATAGAAGAGCGCCGTCATCTCTTCGTATGTGTGCTTCTGCGTGCCGCCATCGGTGAGCATGGAAGCGGTGAGCCGCGTGAGGCCCTTCTTGCCCACCGGGTCATCGGCAGCGCCGGCGCGGAACTGGATGCGGAATGTGACCAGCGGCGACGACGGAATGGCGAGCAGCACGGCGGGAATGCCGTTCTGCGCGGTGCGCGCATCGCCGGGCGCCGAGACCATCGCGAATGTGAGTGCAAGCATGGCTACCATCGGTGTGATGAATTTGAATGTGCTTTTCACTGCGTCCCACCTCCGGTGAGCGTGACTTCGGTGCTGCGCGCGCGGGTGAGATACGAACCCGCCGCCTTCATGAGATCTTCGGGCTTCACTTCGTCGTAGCGGCGATACATGTCATTGATGAGTGACGGATTGCCGGTGAGTCCGATGAAGGTGGTCAGATTGCCCGCCACCGAGCGCGCCGTGCTGAGCGACATGGCGAACGAATACTTCACGTTCGACTTCACATCGGCGAGGCGTTTGGCGTCGACGGGGGTCTTGGCCGCGGCCTCCGCGGTCTGATAGATGCGCTCGCGCACGGTGTCGAGCTGCGCGGGATCCTTGACCTTGGCAAACACCATGAACAGGCCCGGGTCGCGACGGAAGGGTGCGTACACCGAGAGCTCCTCGACCTTCTGGTCGCGGATCACCAGCTCCTGGTAGAGCGGGCTGGTTTCGTCGAACAGGAGCGACGAGAGCAAATCGAGGGACGCCGAATCCTTCGACTTGGTGTCGAATGCGGGAATCTTGAACGACACGCACACATAGGGAAGCGTGGCGTTGTCCCAGGTGATCTTGGCGCTGCGTGTCGCGGTCTGCTCGGGCTCCGCGGGCACCGGCGCGGGATTGTTGGGCGCCTTCCACGCTCCATAGTATTTCTGCATCAGCGCCATGGTTGCCTTCGTGTCGAAATCGCCCACGATCAGCACCACGCAGTTGCCCGGCGTGTAGTAACGCGAGAAGAACTGCAGGCTGTACTGGTACTCATCGGGCATTTTCTCGATGTCTTCGATGAAGCCCATGGTGGTGTGGCGGTATGTGTGCGTGGTATACGCCGTGGCGCGGGATTTTTCGTACAGACGGTTTTCGGGATCGGAGTTGTTCTTGTTGTACTCGCCCAGCACCGCCTTCGATTCCTGTTTGAAATCGGACTCCGAATACTTGAGGTGCATGAAGCGGTCGGACTCGACGTCGATGGCCTGCTCGAGTCCGTCTTTGGGTACCAGCGCGTGGTACACGGTGACGTCGTCGGATGTGTACGCGTTGGGATCGCTTCCCAGCTTTCTATAGACGGCGTTGAACGCGTCGCCCGAATAGCGCTCGGTGCCGCGGAACATCATGTGTTCGAAGAAATGCGCGAAGCCCGAATGCCCCGGTTCCGGCTCGTTGCGCGAGCCCGCGCGCACGATGGTGTAGTACGCGACGAGGCCGGGGCTGTCGAAGGGCACCATCACCACGGACAGCCCGTTGTCGAGGGTGCGGGTGGTGACCGGGAATGGGAACACGTCCTTGGCCATGGTTGCTCCGGGTGAAAATACAAGCGCGACGGCGAAGATTCCCGCACCGGCGCACATGACCGTCAGCCGTTCTTGACACCACACTGTAAGGCTCATTTTACACATCCTATCTCGTTTGCTTACCGTCGGTTACTTTGGAATAAAGGCGCGCGAGCGGGATTCTTGTCAAATATTCTTTACAGCTTTTCGGGGCACCGCGACGCTCCACAACTGGATGCCCCGCGCCGCCCGCAGGAATAACTGCCTACGATTAAATAGCTTGAGATGTTCTACGGAATTTTCTGCCCCATTGGTACACAGGTTGCCATAGTGGGAAACCGTGCGGCCCGATGAGAAGTGGAAAGAAGGGGCCGCAGATAGAACGAACGATTCACCCTCAGGAGGAACCAAAATGCGTTACATGATCCTTTCAAACTTCGGACTTGTGCTCAGCGTCATGGCCGTCTTCGGCAAGAGCATCTGGGGCGTCATGGGCCAGAGCACGTGGGGAAACAGCACTTGGGGCAATAGCACCTGGGGCAATAGCACCTGGGGCAACAGCACCTGGGGCCAGAGCACCTGGAAGCCCTGATCAGCGATAACGACGCCACCGGAGCGGTCACGATAGCCGATCGCCGTGGTGGATTCAACGGAAGGTGCCTGACTGTATCCAGTGCCCCGATCGTGATTTCGTGAATCGTTCCGAACCTTGCGTGGACTGACCAGACCGATGCCGGGGAGATCCACGCACAAGAGCCCGCCCAACCGGCGGGCTCTCTGTTTTTCGGGGGTGTGTTAAGATGGCTTTACACCCATGGCACGCCGTCCCCGCAAACCTGACGAGCCCCGCGACCCGCTGGCCGAGCTGCAAGCCTTGAACGTGACCCGGCCACCGGCTCGAACACCGACTATGAACGTCACACAAGCTTCCACAGGGGGCGATTCGCGGCGCTACCGCGATCTCCTCGACGTGACCATCTCGCTCGCGTCGTCGAGTGACCTCAAGGCCATTCTTGACGCCATCGTCGACGGCATCATCCGCGTCACCAGTTGTGAGCGCGGGTTCGTCATGCTGCGCGAAGAGAACGGGAGCTACGCCATGTACACCGGGCGCTCGCGCGAAGGCATCGCCTGGGACGAGAGCAGCGCGCGGCAGATCAGTCACACGGTGGTGCAGCGCGTGGTGGAGACACACGAGTCGTACATCGCGGGCGACGTTGATCAAATCGACGACCTGCGCGAACAGAAGAGCATCGTGCAGGAGAAGATCCGGTCCGTGGTCGGGCTGCCGCTCATCGACACGCAGCAGCTCATCGGCGTCATTTATGCCGACAGCAGCTTCATCATTCCCTCGTTTGGAGAAGGCGACCGCGACGTATTGCGCGCCTTCGGAGCCCAGGCCGCGGTGGCGATTGCGCGCGCACGCCGCCACGGCGAGATCCTCGATCGAGGCGACCGGCTGGAGGAACAGAACCGGCAGCTGCGCGAGCAGCTGGTCCAGCAGGTGGCTTCTTCGGGCATGGTGATCCGCAACAAGCACATGCTCGACGTCTTCGCGAGTGTGGAAAAGATCGCCGGCATGTCGTCGGTTCTCATTCACGGCGAAAGCGGCACCGGCAAAGAGCTCTTTGCGCGCGCCATCCATTCCAAGAGCCCGCGGCGCGGCGGCCCGTTCGTCGCCTTCAATGCCGCCGCTCTGTCGCCGACGCTCGTGGAGAGCTCGCTGTTCGGCCATC
>DATNGX010000398.1:0-6852 GCA_035605755.1 Candidatus Krumholzibacteriia bacterium | reverse complement strand
ATCGACGCAGAGTTCCCGGTCGCGGTGGAACAGTCGACGTGGGGAAAAATCAAGGCGCTGTATCGTTAGCTCACCACGTCGCGGGGACGACGCGCAGAATCTCTTCCGGAGTCGTCTTTCCGGCCAGTAGTTTTCTCCCGGCATTCGATAGCAGCGGCTCGGCTCCGTCCCGGCGCGCCAGCTTCGCGATGTCGGGTTCGTCGGCGTTGTCGCGGATCATGACGCGCATGGCGTCGGTGAGCTCGATCACTTCGAACGCCGCCGTGCGTCCGAAGAAGCCTGTCTTTCTGCACTTCTCGCAGCCCACGCCTCGTCGAACCTGCGACTGATCCACGTCGCCGGCGAGGCCGAGGAGCTGGAGCGTTTCCGCGGGCACGATGTCGGACTCACCGCATGCATCGCACACCAGGCGCATGAGTCGCTGCGCCACCAGGCCAATCACAGTCGAGGCCACCAGAAAGCGCTCGATGCCGAGGTCGACCAGGCGCGTGATGGCGCCGATGGCGGTATTGGTGTGGAGGGTCGAGAACACGAGGTGTCCGGTGAGCGCTGCCTGCACGGCATACTGCGCGGTTTCCGGGTCGCGGATCTCGCCCACCATGATGATGTCGGGATCCTGGCGCAGGACGCTGCGCAGCGCGCTCGCGAATGAAAGCCCCACCGCATCCTGCACCGCAATCTGATTGAAGGGCTCGTGGACCATTTCGATGGGGTCCTCGATGCTGACGACGTTCACCTCGGGCGTGGAGAGAGCCTGCAGCGACGAATACAGGGTCGTGGTCTTGCCGCTGCCCGTCGGCCCGGTCACCAGGATGATGCCGTGCGGCTTCTTCAGGATGCGTTGATAGCTTGTCATCTGCTCGGGTGTGTAACCCAGTGACGGAATGTCCTGCAGCAGAATGGTCGGGTCGAAGATGCGGATCACGACTTTTTCGCCGAACGCCACCGGTACCGTCGACACGCGCAGCTCGATCTCGCTTTCCTTGAACGCCGACTTGATGCGTCCGTCCTGCGGACGCCGCTTCTCCGCGATGTCGAGCCGCGACATGATCTTGATGCGCGACACGAAGCCGGGGTAGACCTGCTTCGGGATCGAGTGGGTGTCGTGCAGACAGCCGTCGATGCGCAGGCGCACCACGGCGCGCTCGCGCTTGGGCTCGATGTGAATGTCGCTCGCGCGCTGCTCGAACGCGTACTGCAGGAGCAGATCCACCGCGCGCACCACATGCTGGTCCGAGCTGTCGAGCTCCTCGTTGCCGCGCACGTCCACCAGCTGTTCCAGGTTGCCGATGTCGACGCTCGCGCTGCGCATCTTTTCGGCCTTCTGCAGCGAGCGCTCGAAAGCAAAGATCTCGTTGATGGTTTTCAGGATGTCGGCGCGCAGGCCCAGCACGGGTTCGACCGTGAAGTTGGTGGCGTGCTCGATGTTGTGAATCGCCGTCTTGTCGTACGGGTTCACCATGGCGACCGAGAGGCGCCGGCCGTCGAGCTTGATGGGCACCATGAGGTGCTTCAGCGCGAAGGGTTTGGAAACGATGGCAGCGAGCTTCCTGGCGTCGAGCTTGAGCGGATCGATGCGCGTGAACGCAATGTTTGTCGCTTCCGCAAACGCGCGGCACAACTCCTCCTCGTCGAGGAATTCGCGGCGCGGATTGCGGCTGGGGAAGCGGAAGCTGGCAATGATCTCGAGCGGCGAGACAAAGCCGCCTTCGGCCAGGCCGCGCTCGCGGAGCTCACGCGCCACCACGGCGCGCCGGGCGGCGCCGTCGCTTTGAAGCCGCACCGCCTGCTCCACGGAGAAGAGCTTGCGCTCGAGCAACAGGTCGATCGCCCGTCCGAGGTCGAACGTGTCTTGAGTCTTTGTCGGTGTGCCCATGAGTCGTTGGCGGGAGGTGGCAGCAAGTCGGCCACACGTCCCGGAATACTGAGACATGCGCAATGACCGGACCGCTAACGGTGTTTCGGGAAGGAAATTTTTGCCTGTTCCGCGCTTGCGAGCGGGGGGGCTAACTCACGCCCTGCCATGGGGTCCGTGCGGCGTCGCCATCACGCGGGAACGTGCGCCATGACGCGCCCCATCTTGCCTTTTCCAGGCCCAATGTGATACAATAAGTGCGCTCAATAACCACATAACACCACTTGATTTAGCATCCTTAAGGAGTACCCATGAAACGGTGGTTTTGGGCGTCCGCGCTCGTGCTGGTGATCGCAGCCCCCGCGCTAGCAGACGCCATTTATTATGCACCCCAGGTGACGGGCGCGCGCGAGCGCAGCAACATCCGCCACTACCTCTTCGTCAAGAATCTCCTCGGAGACAAGCGCGACATCTACGACGAATACGGCTACACGCCGCATCGTCACCGCCTCAACGAGTACGGCTACGTGCGCGAGCAGTGGACGTACTACGAGGTCGGCAAGGTGTTCGTTTTCGACCAGTGCAGCAACCTGGTCGAGGAGCACAACATCACTGTCGAGCACCGTCGCGACTGGCAGTACCAGAGGAACACGCACTTCTACCAAGAAGACGTCTGCAACGACGATTAGTTCTCCGCCAAGAAACTACCCGCCGGTCCGCCACTGGACGGGATAGGACGAGGGGGCCCGCACACACATTGGGCCTCCTCGTTTTTTTTTTGTGGGTCGATACGAGTGACTCTCTGCCTCAACAAGACAAGCGTTGTTGGCTGTGAGCCGGTGGGGCGAACGGTCCACCCCGTGTCGCGGGCCAGCGATTCGCGTAGAACATCAATCGTCGCGCCCGAGATTCTTGACGATCTCTGGCGCGACGAATGGTCTCTGTTGCGACAAAAAAATTCTCGCTCTTGTGAAAAGAAAAACTTTGACGGGTTCTTGAACGCGCCCTTTTTGATTTCGACACCGCGCACATAGAATTTCACTACGCTGCTTCTCCTGCCAACTGATCGCCGTTCTCGTCTATTTTATTTCTTTCGACGCCGGGCACGAGATGTTGTCCCTCATCCCAAATCATGTTGTCGAAAATAGCGGTGTTATCTTCCCGAAAGCAGTGAACGTGTTTCGGGAGGTTGTGTGGTGGATCTGCTCAAGTTGAATGACGTTGAATTTCACCTCGAGTTTGAAAAGGCCGCGGAACTGGATCAAGCAACTACAAATAGCATTCTCCATTTCATCAATGACTGCGAGCGGCGGAAGTCATATCTCGATCTTGGTTACAGCTCGATTTACGATTATTGCGTGAGGAAGCTCGGATATTCGTCGTCCACGGCGGGACGATATATCCAGGCCGCGCGCTGTATCCGCGCGAATCCGGAAGTCCTCCGGATGCTCGAAGCGCGCGACGTGAGCGTTACCAGCATTTGTCAGTTTGCGTCGATTCTGGACGATGAGAACAAGGAGTCGGTCCTCGGCCGAGTGAAGGGAGCATCATGGCGGGACGTCGAATTGGTAGCGCGCGAGTACCGTCCACCGGTCGAGCTTCGGGATCGGATGATGCCGGTCCGTGCCGTAACACACGATGGCGTCGAGAACATGGTGTTCGTCCAGTTCCTGGCGCGCGACGAGTACGCCGCGGTCTTTGACGATGTCCGCAATCTGATGCCTCGCGAAATGACCTACGGCGACGTCTGCCTCGCCGTGTTCGGTGAGTACCTCGACCGTCACAGTCCAATCGCCCGGCAGAAACGGCGCGATGCCAAAAAGGGAGTCGCGAGTCTTGACTCCCACCAGCGGGAGTCGAGCCTGAAAAAAAGATCAACCGGTCTTCACTCCCACCAGTGGGAGTCAGAGGCGGGAAAAAGAGCAGGCGGTCTTCACTCCCACCGCCAGGAGTCAAACGCGACCTCGCACCACATCCCTGACGTTGTCAGGGATGTGATACTCATCCGCGACGGCGGTCAGTGCACGTTTGTCGCGCCGGACGGAACGCGTTGCCAGTGCCGGAAAGACCTGCAAGTCGACCATATCAAACCGTTCGCCAACCACGGACCGATTGATATGTCAAATCTGCGGCTGTTGTGTGGCGGCCACAACCGCCTGATGGCAGAGCGAGCCATGGGAAGGCACGTCATGCAGCCGTACTGGAGGCAGGCGTAGAGAATGCGTACAATGGCGCACACATGAAACGCACAGTCATCATCATTGCCAACGTGTGGAATCCGTCGCGCGGCGGGGGAGAGCCGGCGCGACCGGCGGCGGTGTGGATAGAGAATGGCCGTATCAGTGACATCACGACCGTCGAGGCGGCTCCGAAAGAAGGAGCGCGACTTGACGTCGAGGTGTTGTCGTATCCGTACGGCTACGTCATGCCTGCCTTCGTCGACGCGCACTTCCACCTGCTTTCGCTGGCGCACAAGTCGCTGCGCTGCGATTTGTCCACGACGCAGAGCGCGGCGGAGGTCGGCGAGCGTCTCGCGGAGTACGCGCGCGCGCACGGCGGAGATCAATCAATCGTCGGCGTCGACTTCGACGAGAGCGAATGGCGCGACACGGCCCTGCCCACCCGGGCCATGTTGGACTCCATCTCGCACGACCGGCCGCTCTACGCGCGTCGCGTCTGCTGTCACGTGGGTGTCGCCAACACAGCACTCCTCGACCGCCTCGAATCTCCCAATCGCTTCATCGACCGCGATACGGGCCGCATCGTCGAGGACGCGGTGTTCGAAGCCAACCGGCTTACCAGGCCGCCCGCGCATCAGCAGATCGAAGCCGTCGACGGCGCCCTGGCGCATCTGCACGCGCTTGGAATTACGGCCATCCACGACATTGTCGACCCGGGCACGCTGGATGTGTACGTGGAAGGCCTGCGTCGCTCGCAGCGGCCGCTTCGCATCGACACGTTCTTTCACGTCCCCGCGCGGGAATTCAGCGCGGCCGCAGCACCGCTCGCCGCCCTGCGCGAGCGGGGCGTGCGCGCCCTGGGCATCAAGATCTTTTCCGACGGATCGATGGGTGGAAGAACGGCGGCTCTCCACGAGAACTATGCCGACGGCAATGGCAACGGAGATCTGTTGGTGAATCCAGCAATGCTTCAAACCGAGCTGGAAGCATGCGCGAGACGACACATCGCGTGTGCCGTCCACGCCATCGGCGACCGCGCACTCGCCACGGTTCTCGACGCGATGGAGGCCGCGCGCAACGCGACCTCGAAAAGCGCGCGCTTCCGCATCGAGCACGCCGAAGTCATCGGGCGAAAAGAAATGGAGCGCTGCCGCGAGCTCAAGATCCCGCTCGTCATGCAGCCCAACTTCGTCCGCAACTGGGGCGGGGAAGACGGCATGTACGAGAAGCGCCTCGGTCATGAGCGCTGGCTCACGCACAATCCGTTCGCGTCGCTCACGCGCGCCGACGTGCCCTTCGTCTTTTCATCGGATGGGATGCCGGCGGGGCCACTGTTTGGACTGCGTGGGGCCACCCTGCATGCGAACACTGGAGAGCGTATCGGACCCGCGGAGGCCTTCTACCGGTACACGAGTGCCGCTTCGGACGTGTTTGCAGAGTGGGAAGAGAATGCCGTGCAAACCCCGCGGGTTGCCGTCGGCGCGCGCGCCGATCTGGTCGTCCTCTCGGCACACCCGTTGCTGACCGATGTGGACCGCGTGCGCGTCGAAGCATGCCTCGCGGACGGCGCCGAAGTGTACAGCGCGCCCGCTCTCGCGAGGCCGACAAGTCACTCGAAGCCAAGACGGTAATCACAGGGGAACAAGCGATTTAGACAGCGCCTGAGCAATCTTGACAGCGGCGACCGGGATTGGGTACTTTAGGCCCAACCTCACGCCCTGGCCACCATCTTTTAAGGAGCAAATATGTCCCGCACAGCCGGAGCCGGCGAGATCCACGTCGAGCCCAAAGCCGTCCTCGATACCATCGGCCGCCACATGCTTGTCGACGGTTTTCCCATCGTCGTCGATCTCGAGAAGAGCCAGGGCGTGCGCCTCTGCGACAAGGCCGACGGTCGCACATACATCGATTTCTTCCAGTTCTTCGCGTCGCTGCCCATCGGCATCAACCACCCGAAGATCCTGGACCCGGCGTTCCGCGAGCACATCGGACACGTCGCCTTGAACAAGCCCTCCAACTCGGACTTCTACAGCCAGCAGATGGCGGAGTTCGTGGAGGCGATGGATCGCTACGCGATTCCGGAGACCTTGCCGCACATGTTCCTGATCGAGGGCGGCGCCATGGCCATCGAGAACGCGCTCAAGGCCGCGTTCGACTGGAAAGTGCAGAAGAACTTCCAGCGCGGCGCCACCAAAGAAACCGGCACGCAGGTGATCCACTTCAAGGAAGCGTTCCACGGCCGCAGCGGTTACACCATGTCGCTCACCAACACGGATCCGGTGAAGACCAAGTGGTATCCGAAATTCAACTGGCCGCGCATCACCAACCCCAAGGTCACCTTCCCGCTCGAACAGAATCTCGAGGCCGTGATCGAAGCCGAAGAGACCGCGAAGCGCGAGATCAAGGAAGCGATTCGCACCCACGGCAGTGACATTGCGGCGCTCATCATCGAGTCGATCCAGGGCGAAGGCGGCGACAACCACTTCCGCCCCGAGTTCTTCCGCTTCCTGCGCGAGATCACGGCGGAGAACGAGATCATCTTCATCTCCGACGAAGTCCAGTCCGGCGTGGGTTACACCGGCAAGTTCTGGGCGGTCGAGCACAACGGCATCCTTCCCGACATGATCGTGTTCGGAAAGAAGCTCCAGGTGTGCGGCATGCTGGCGTCGCGCGTCATCGACGATGTCGACAACGTGTTCAAGGTGCCGAGCCGCATCAACTCGACCTGGGGCGGCAATCTGACCGACATGGTGCGCGCGACCAAGTACCTCCAGATCATGGACGAGGACAACCTGATCGAAAACGCCGCGACCGTCG
>DATNGX010000397.1:0-2450 GCA_035605755.1 Candidatus Krumholzibacteriia bacterium | reverse complement strand
CCGAGTACACAACCGCGCGCGGCGACGGGTTTCTGCAGTTGTGGCTGGAAGACGGCACCGTTCTGTATCGTTCGCCCACGCTCGCGGGAGGCATGCTCACGGATCTGCCCGTGATCCAAACCGATCAAACGTCATTTGCGTGGGCACGAACCCCCGATGGGCGGCGTGTTCGCGCCGTCAGCATTCGTTTTGAAGCCCGGCACGAAGCCAACGCGACCGGCCGGCCGTTATTCGTGCAGGCGGTGGCTGCGTGCGAGCCGGAGGAGATCGATGTGTTCCTCGACAGGCTCAAGATACTGCTGCTCGCAGTGGGCGCGCTGACGGGGCTGGCGGCGGCGCTGACGCTGGCGGTCGTGATCCGCTCCAGCCTGCGTCCTCTCGATGTGCTGGCGGGTCAAATCGAGGGATTGCGCGACGACGTGTCCTCGCGCGTTCACATGGGCCGCGTTCCGCGCGAAATGGAGCCGATCGTCCAGCAACTGAACCAGCTCCTGGCGCGACTCGAGTCCGCATTCCAGCGCGAGCGCACCTTCAGCGCCGATATCGCGCACGAATTGCGCACTCCCATCGCCGATCTGCGCTCGACGGTGGAAGTGATGCTTTCGCGTCCGCGTTCAACGGACGACTACCGTGACACGCTCGAGAGCACGCTGGACCCCATTCGCCGCGTGCAGGCCATTGTGGAAAGGCTGCTCTATCTCGGCCGTCTCGACGCGGGACAGATCGAGATCGAAGAACAGCCGGTGGACCTGTGCGAGCTCGTGACAGCGTCGTGGCAGCCGGTGGCAGGAACCGTGCAGCGCCGGCGTCTGAGCGTGGAGTGGGATCTGCCGTCGGCGGCCCACGTCGTGTCCGATCCGCTGCTGCTTGCGCTTGCGATCCGGAACGTGTTGGAAAACGCAACCAACTACGCCAACGAGGGCGGTTATGTACGCATCTCGATCGGCGCGACGAATGGAGCGAACACGCTGCGCATTGTGAACAGCGGAAGCAATGTAGCGCCCGAAGAGGTGGGAATGCTGCTGCGCCGCTTTGCGCGCGGCGACGTCTCACGAACGGCCAAAGGGGAACACTTCGGGCTCGGGCTTGCGCTGGCAGCGAAGATTGTATCCGCGCTGCACGGAACCATGGACGTGCAATCGCGTCTGGGCGGGGAGTTCAGCGTGACGTTTTCATTTGAAAGCGCGCGCGAGCGCGCCGTCATTTAGCCGCCGCTCCGGCGCGCCAATCACAAACATATCCTGGTTGCCCGCGTTCGCGCGCGTGAATGAAACGCGCGTGGCCCGAAGCGCCGTTTCGAGCTCGGCAGAGTGGCCTTTGTTTGTCAGTATCGCCAGCGGGTGGTCGTGCGATGTGAGCGCAGTGGCAAGGTTGCCATCCGCCCACCACTCCGTTCCGGAACGCGACAGCCGCGCCAGGTCATCGCCGGCATAGAACTGGAAACCGTACATGGACGACTCCGCGTAGAGCGCAAGACGGGCGCCTGTGCCCGCACTGCTTCGCGCTTCGCGATACAAACGCGTCGCATCCTGTTCCGATGGAATGAAGAGGAAAGCCCCTTTCAGCGCCACGAGCAGAACAATCGAAAGCATGGCACGACGAAGCACCCCGCGCTCATTCGCGTGGTTGAGACTGAGCCCGCGTGCGGTGGCGATTGCCACGGCCGCATGGAGCGGAAGCAGATACAGCGGCAGGCGACTGCGCGACAGCGCGAACAGCGCCAGCGGAATCACAATCCACAGGAAGAGCAACGAGCTCGTGCTTCCGCGCACGATTACCGGGCGCCACCGTTTCCTGACGGCATGCAACGCATCGACAATCCACAGCCCGGAGCCGAGCAGCAGCACCGGCGCGTACACCACCCATGCGCCGTACCAGTGTCCGTTGCGGTGAAACGCGCCCGTCGTGTTGCGCGCGACGATTTCTTTCCCCACGAAGTAGCCCAGCAATTCATGGTGGCGGAAGACCATGAGCCCGTACCACCAGAACGCGCTCACCGCGAACAGCACGATCCCACCGGAGTCAAGAAGACGACTCCGGCGCCGTGCCGCAATGTGGAACACCACAATGGCAAGGAGCGGCAGCAGCGCCGGTGGACCTTTGGTGAAAAACGCCATCCCGAACATCAGCCACATCAAGCGCGTGCGTGCGCGCACGTACGCAAGCAGCGCCAGCGTCGTCCACATGGTGAGCAACGTGTCGGCTGTCGCCACGTTCGAGCCCACCACCGGAAGCAGCGATGAAAGATAGATGAGACCGGCGAAAAGCCCGGTTGGCGAGCCCCACAACGTGGTCGCAATGGCCGCTACGGCCAGTGTGGTGATGACGAATGCCATCGCGTTGAACGCGCGGACGCCCCAGGTGTTATCGCCGGCCACCGCAAGACCGGCGGCGATTGTCCAGTAGGTGAGAGGCGGCTTGGTCCAGTGCGGATGATGAGCGAGCACAGG
>DATNGX010000396.1:0-2849 GCA_035605755.1 Candidatus Krumholzibacteriia bacterium | reverse complement strand
GATCCTCGAACCGAAGCGTACGTAGCTTCTCCAGCACGTCGTCTTCGCTCAGACGACCCTGTTTAAAGTCATTCAATAATTCTTTGAGAGATTCAATATTCATGGGAGGACATGCGACCCAAACGGCGCGACTGTCGTCGCGCTACGATGTCGTCGCGCTACGATGAGCACTCGCTGGCAAACTCTTCCAACGCAGCTTCCTGGACACACGGAACGTCCGCAAGGTCTCCGATTTGATCAAGGTAGGTATTACAAAGGTCATTCACTTCGGCGGCATATTTCGACTGCATCAGGCCGGCGCGCAGGCCGCGCACGTCGGGCATGCGCTTCAGGTACGCTGCCATGACTTTGCGCGACGCGATCACGCCGCCCGGCTCGCCGTCGATGCGCGCTGCTTCTTCGATGTGACGGATCAGCACGGCCACGCGCTCGCGCGGGGTCGGTTGAACGAACTCGCCGCCCGAGAGGCGTGTTTTCACTTCGCGGAAGATCCAGGTGTTGCCGATGGCCGCGCGTCCGATCATCACCGCGTCGCACCCGGTTTCGCGCGCCATGCGCTCGACATCGTCGGCGCTGCGCAAATCGCCGTTGCCAATCACGGGGATCGACACCGCCCGCTTGGCCTCGGCGATCAGTTCCCAGTTGGCGCGGCCGGTGAATCCCTGCGCGCGTGTGCGCGCGTGAAGTGCCAGCATGGTGACGCCGGCGTCTTCGATGGTGCGCGCCAGCTCGCGGACTTTTTCGCCCGTGGGCCGGTCCCATCCCGCACGAATTTTCGCGGAAACCGGCACCGAGCTGCGACGAACGACTTCGCGACAAATTTGTCCCAGGAGATCGACCTCTCGCAGCACCGACGAACCGCCGCCGCCGTTGACGATCTTTTTCACCGGGCAGCCGAAATTCATATCTATAAATTCGGGCTGGCGCTCAGCGATGCGCGCGGCCGTCTCGCCCATCCGCACCGGATCGCCGCCGAAGATCTGGACCGACAGCGGGCCCTCGTTGATGTCCAGGCCGCGGGTGGCGCGACAGTCTTCGCTTTTCCCGCGCGTGACGGCTTCCGAGCTGATCATCTCGGTCACCACCATGTCGGCGCCCTGCTCGAGGCAGATGCGGCGAAACGGAGCGGTGGTGATGCCGCACAACGGGGCTAGAATGAGGCGGGCGCCATTGCGCAAGCCGGGAAGTTGATTGAGAACCATGGTCGGAATCATAGCCGAGCCGGCGCGCCGTCGCAACCCTAACTCTTGCAACGACAACGCTCATTGCCTATCTTGGGTGACGTCATGGAACTCTACAAGCCAGCCATCCTGTCCATCCCCACGCGCGATGAGCACCCCGTGCTCGCGGACTGGTACCCGCCGCTCATCGACGAAAACAGCGTCCGGCATATCGTGGTGTTGTCACACGGTTTCAAGGGCCACCGGCGCTGGGGTTTCATACCGCTTCTCGCGGCGCGCCTCGCGGCGAGCGGGTTCGGCGCGCTCGCCATCGATTTTTCGCACAACGGGCGCGTCCCCGAGGACGGCTCGCCCACCGTGGGCAGCGCCCAGATCATCGCGCCATCGTTGTTTCGCGCCAACACCATCGCGCGCGAGCTGGAAGATCTCTCCGCCGTGCTCAAATGGATCCGCGATCCTGCCCGGGGCCGCAAAGCGCTCGGGCTCGACCCCGACGTCGCCATCGGCCTGTGGGGGCACAGCCGCGGCGGCGTGGTGTCGATTCTCACCGCACTCGATGACGATTCCATCTCCGCGCTGGTGAGCTGGTCGGCGTCGGCGCATCCGGATCATTTCACCGAACGACAGAAGATGCAGTGGCGCGAAAAGGGCGAGCTCGCGTTCAAGGATCTCAACAGCGAGACTCCGCTCGCGCTCGACGTGCAACTCCTTGACGATATCGAACAACACCGCGACGACTACGCGGCCGCCGATCGCGCGCGCGATCTCGCCATTCCGCATCTCATCGTGCACGGCGAACACGACCCCACCGTACCGGTGAAGGATTCGTATCGCTACTACGACACGCCCACGATTCGCGCCGACAAGAAGCTGTTGCGGCTCCTCACCGGACACACGTACGGGTATGACGACGGATACATCGCGAGCGAAGCGCTCGACAACGCAACCAAAGCAACGGTGGAATGGTTCGAAACGTACCTGAGGTCTACTTCTTCGCCGTCTGAGTCGTCTTGAATTCGGCGGGCCAGTTCTCCACCACGGCAATCTGCAGGCGCAGTTTCTGCACGATATCGCCGGTGTAACTCCCGACGAAGCGTTTTCCTCCGGGGAAGAATTCGTAACTCGGAACGCGCCCCATGATCAGGTGGCTCTTCGCCACATTGACCAGCTCACGCGGCCGCCCGAGCTGAATCGCGGGCGAGGTGGCCACCTCGACTTCCATGATCGCGGCGGGCGATATGTAATAGAGCACGCCGCGCGCTCGGTCCCAGTGCGGGCGCGACCCGCCCTGCGTCGAGACCTGCCACTTGCCGCCCGGCTCGGGAAAGCGCGTGAGGTACACCTCTTCGGTGCCGGATTCATTCGACGTGTACGCAACGTAGCGCCCGTCCGGCGAGATGGCTGCATAGTGCTCCTGCGCTGGTGTCTGCACGATGGGAATCGCCCTGGTCGTGGTGTCAGCGGGCAGGGGAACGGCCCAGATGTCCGAGCGGGTTTCCTTGGCCTCTTGTTCAAACGCCATCCACTTTCCATCCGGCGAGATCGAGCCGGCGTACCCGTCATGCACAACGTGCGCATTTCCGCTTCCATCGGCGGCAGTTGCCATGATCACGCCAAGGGAGGATACCGTGTAGTAGATCAGCGTGCCGTCGGGTGACCAGCTGGGAA
>DATNGX010000395.1:0-2964 GCA_035605755.1 Candidatus Krumholzibacteriia bacterium | reverse complement strand
CCCTCGACGTAAGTCCACGACTCATACTTGAAAAAGAAAACACCGTCCGGTTTACGCCGGGCGGTGTTCTTTATTTATCTGTGTACCTCGCGTCGGCAAGCCTCCGCGAGGATTTCTACAGCACCGTGTAGTTCGGGCCCTGTCCGCCTTCGGGCGGTGTCCAGCGAATGTTGTCGAGCGGGCACTTGATGTCGCAGGTCTGGCAGTGCACGCAGTTGGCAAAGTTGATCTGCAATCGCAACGTCCCGCCTTCGTTCGCCACCATCTCGTAGACATTGGCCGGGCAGAAACGATTGCACGGGTAACGATACTTCGAAACACAGATGTCATAGCAGAGCCGGGTGTCGGGCACCTTGAGGTGCGAGGGCTGGTCCTCGCCGTGCATGGTGCCGGAGAGATAGACGTCGGCGAGCTTGTCGAGGAAGCGCGCGCCGTCGTACTTGCGCGGCTCGGGAAGCTCGCGGTCAACGGCGTAATATTCGGCGACACTCTTGAGCTGGTAGCGCTCTTCCTTGTCGTGCGGCGCACCCAGGATATCGGCGCCGTTGGTCATCTGCTGGATGCCGAGATGGAAGAACGCACGCGGCATTCCAGTCGAAAGCGCCTGGTGGAAGTGACGGACTTTGTGCAGCTGCTTGCCGATGTAGCTCGCGCGCACCGCGTCCTCATAGGGTGCCAGCGCACGCGCGGAGAAATCATTTGCGACCAGCGAAGCGTACAACTGCTCCGCCGCCAGCATGCCCGACTTGATGGCGAGGTGCACGCCCTTGAGCCGCGCCATGTCGACCATCGATGCCGCTTCGCCGATCAGCATGGCGCCGTCGGTGTAAAGGCGCGGCATCGAGTAATAACCACCCGAGCTGATCACCTTGGCGCCGTACGCCACCGTCTTTCCGCCTTCGATCAATTTCGCGACGACGGGGTGCTCCTTGAACTGCTGCATCTGCTCGTGCGGGTTGAGAAATGGATCGCGGTAATCGAGCGGCGTCACCAGCCCGACCGCGATGAGATTGTTCGCCATCGTATAGATGAAGGTTCCGCCCACGTTGTCACCGCGGAAGGGATGACCCATGGTGTGAATCACGCGCCCGATATCGGTGCGGCCGGCGGGAACTTCGAACACTTCCTTGACGCCGGTCTCGTACACCTGCGGCGAACGCCCTTCGAGCAGCTTGTGCTTCGCGATGAGTTGCTTGGAAAGATAACCGCGCGGCCCGTCGCCAAAGACGGTGACGCGTGCGCGCAGGTCGATGCCGGGCTCAAAATTGTTCTTTCGTTCGCCGTGTCTGTCGATGCCCTTGTCGCCGGTGCGCACACCGGTCACCGCACCGTTCTCTTCCAGGATCTCGACGCCCGCAAAACCCGGGAAGATGTTCACTCCCG
The DNA here is from genome assembly GCA_035605755.1 of Candidatus Krumholzibacteriia bacterium. Taxonomy (GTDB): domain Bacteria; phylum Krumholzibacteriota; class Krumholzibacteriia; order WVZY01; family JAKEHA01; genus JAKEHA01. Next base: position 1,581 of record DATNGX010000395.1, on the reverse strand, counting down.
CTGCCTCGACCAGACCGCCGAGCCAGCGGTTGAATTTTGCCAGCGAGACGATGAGATTGCCGTGGTTGCGGAGGGGCGGCGGCACGATGGGGAAGCGCACCGAATGCCTGCGCGTCAGGAAATACACATCCTCCGCTTCCACCGTATGCTCGATGGGACAACCCTGTTCGCGGTAATCGGGGATGAGCTCGTTGAGTGCGCTGGGATCGAGGACCGCTCCCGAGAGGGAGTGAGCCCCGACTTCCGCGCCCTTTTCGATGACCGCGATCATCGGGGTGAGCTGCGAGCCCTGGCCGCTCTGCGCGACGCGTTCGTTGTGCGCGTTCACCAGCCGCTGCAGGTGCAACGCTCCCGCGAGCGACGCCGCACCGGCGCCGACAAACAGGACGTCGACTTCGAGCACTTCACGTGTTTCCGACATCATGCCTCCAGGCAAATGGGTGCGCGCGATAATAAGGGGAATCGCGGCGCGCGGTCAAAGCGTAAGGGGCGAAATGCCTTGACATTGTGACGCGGCTTGGGCACTTTGTGGCGTGCCGCCCGGTCGCGGCGGCATTCTCCAACGGAGTCCAATTGCATGGCAACACGGGTCGTCACCACACCGCTCAATGTAAAGTCTCCCATCCGGGAGCGCGCATACCTGTTCGAAGTGATGAAGGGCCTGGGGATCACCATCACCCATTTCCTTAAGAACATCGCTGATCTGCGCAAGAACAAGGTCGGGATGACCTATCAGTGGCCGGAAGAGCCCACGCCGCTGCCGGATAACCTGCGCGGTGAGCACCGGCTCATGCACCGCCCCGACGGCACCCCGCGTTGTGTGGCCTGCAACTGCTGCGCGACCGCGTGTCCGGCCAACTGCATCGAGATCACCGGCGGCGATACCGGCCACGACGGCGTGGAGAAGTTCCCGGTGCGCTTCGACATCGACATTCTGCAGTGCGTCTACTGCGGACTGTGCGTCGAAGCCTGCCCCTGCGACGCCATTCGCATGGACACGGGCAAGATCACGGCCGCGTACTACGAGGGACCGATCAAGATCCTCGACATCGACTATCTGATGAAGAACCACCCGGACGGGAAGAGCCCGATTTCCGAGGCGATTTACTAGTTGTAATTGCGGCGCCTCGGCAAGCCTCCGCGCCGCTTCACCTAATCCTCAAATCGCTTCGTCGGGAAAGATTTTTCCGGGATTGAGAATGCCCTCGGGATCGAGGGCATTTTTTATTGCGCGCATCACGCCCAGCTCCGCGGGCGAGAGTGCGATGGGCACATAGGCTTTCTGCACCCAGCCGATGCCGTGCTCGCCGGAGATCATCCCACCCAGCGCGACGGTCAGCTCGAAGATCTCTCGAATCATCGGCGGCAAACCGTTGTTCCACGTTTCGTCGCTCATCTCCATCTTCAGAATATTGACGTGCAGGTTGCCGTCGCCGGCGTGACCGTAGCACACGGTGCGAATCCCGTGGCGCAGCGCGATTGCCTTCACCCCGAGAAGAAGTGCCACCAGGTTGGCGCGCGGCACCACCGTGTCTTCTTCCTTGTAGACCGACTCCGATTTCACCGCCACACCGAGTGAGC
>DATNGX010000394.1:0-5270 GCA_035605755.1 Candidatus Krumholzibacteriia bacterium | reverse complement strand
CCGTCCCCGGGCCCATGGATTGCTATCTCGCCCTGCGCGGCACCAAGACGCTCGCGGTGCGCATGAAGCAGCACGAAGAAAACGCGCGCGAGCTGGCCAAGTATCTCGCCAAACATCCCGCGCTCGAGAGTGTCAACTACCCGGGACTTCCCGATCATCCGCAGCACGAGCTGGCGAAGAAACAGGCGCGCGGATTCGGCGCATTGATTTCGTTCGACACCGGCTCGCTCGAAAACGCGGACAAAGTGCTCAAGGCCACGAGAGTATTCACACTCGCCGAAAGCCTTGGCGGTGTTGAGAGTCTCATCTCGCATCCCGCCACCATGACGCACGGCAGCGTGCCGCCCGCGGAAAAACTGAAACTCGGTGTGACGCCGGGACTGGTTCGTATTTCAGTTGGAATCGAAGATGTCGAAGATCTCGAAGCAGATCTCGATCACGCGCTGCGTTAGACGCTGGAGTGCCGTTGTGGAAAGTTCTCCACGGATGATTTCTTGTACTTTCCCGCGGGGTATTGCCTGACTCTGTGAACCTGCCTATATTTAGCTCGTCGATGTTGCCGCACGACTAGTGTTTTCGAGTTGACTCTCCGCAGTTTTTGCTTGACGTGTCTTGTGGTGTGCCGATAGGTTCACCCCTATATATTGTGTGATACGATATGTAGTGTATCAACGATGCGTCAGGGCACAGCATCCTGTGGTATCCCAACCAGTTTAATGGTTTAGGCTGCGCCTGGTTTTTCACCTAACCGCGGAGGGTTCGGGAATGGAGAAACGGGAAAAAGGCGGGGTGCTCACGAAGGACAAGGAGTACGTCAAGTTCGTCCAGTTGCTGCGTAAAGCGGAGAAGGACGGCCGGATCGACGGGTACCCCTGCCAGTTGTGCGGTTCACGTTACGTTACGAAAGTGGACGCGGAGGGGTGCTGCCGGATCGTGCTGTCGTAGTGATACGACGCCACTGAAAACGGCACTGAGGGAAACATGACTATCGTGAGCTCGAATACGATTCGCCAGCATTGCTCGGTCTGCAAGGCCGACTTCGATATGGACATCATCAAGCAGGGGAGCACCGAGGATGTGCTCTGGCTGAAATGTCCGGGCTGTCAGGGATTCCTTCCGTACATGCCGAAGGAAGATCTGGAAGCCGATGCCATGCCGGAAGAGCAGACCGTCGCGATTGAAGATCTCGACGTCGAGCATGCCAAAGAGTACTCGGACGATCAGGAGTTTCAGATCGGCGAAGTGATCCACCACCGGTCGTGGAACGATTTCGGAAAGATCGTGTCCAAGGACCGGCTGCCGGGTAACCGGCGGACGATCTGGGTTCAGTTCATTCGCCAGGGCCGGGTACAGCTCCTCGAGGGCGTGGTCCACTAGGACCGCGCTTTGTCGAAAGCCTGAGGAGACGCATGCGACGGATCGCGCGAGCGACGCGGCTCGCAGGCTTCGCGTCGATGGCGATCCTGTTCTGGTGGCCAATGAAGGCCGGTGCTGCGGGCATTTACGAAAATGCCTCCGCAGAACCGGCCTTCCTGCTTTCTCCCCGTCGTGTCACGCTCTCGGCCGACCTCGATTTCGCGCGCCAGGATCCCACCGAAGCGTCGATTTATCGCATCGGTGCGGCCTTCCCGCTGCGCAAGCTGTTCGCGCTCGGACTCGAACAGAACTTCGTCAGCGTGTCGGATGACGACGACATCGAGTCGGGCGTGGGCGATCTCACCATTCGCGCCAGTGCGCGCCTGCGCACGAAAAACCAGCGCTCCCTGGTGTTGCTCGGTTATTTGAGCGGTGGCACCACCAAGCAGGAATTCTTCCCCTATTCGACGAAGACGCTCGATCTGTCCACCTCACTCGCCTACGTCGACACGCTGGGCAACGCCGCCGTGTACGCGATTGCGGGGCGCACCTTCGTCAATCGCAAGGATGCGGATCGTCCCGTGGATGTGGCGCACGACGACAACTGGCGCTTCAGTGGCGGCGCGGCGGTGGGAGGCGGCGATGTGCGCGGACAGCTGGGGACGATTTACACATACACAGACGATCGCGCCGAGCGCTGGATGTGGTACGGAGCGGTCTCGGTGATCGCTTCCGACGAGCTGGTGGTCCGTGCCGGCATCCAGTTCGAAACCGGTGAAGAGGCGCAGCGCGTCAGTGACTGGTCCGCCAACGCCGGTTTCACGGTGCGATTCTAGAAACCTGTCGCAGTTTGCCACCCGTGGCCCGGGAACGGCCGCCGGGCGCAGGGTTCCGAGTCGTGGTGTGTGGGGCGCCTGCGATTCCCATGAAGTCCCTGCACGGACGCCACAAAGTGCCCATCCGGCGTGGCACATGGCTTGCCATTTCTCCGCCCACCAGACCCCTCTGGTCGACATGGATTGAACACAACACAGCACCCCGCACGGGGAACTGGAGGGACGCTTTGATTCGGATCGTGCTCATCGAGGACGATCATCTGATGCGCGAATGGCTCGGCCGCTCGCTGTCCAGTCGTGGTCACGAGGTGCGCCGCTTCGAGCGCGCCGCGGACGCACTGGCGGCCGTGGTTGCCGACGCGCCGGATGTCATCGTTTCCGACATCAAGCTTCCCGGCATGACTGGAATCGAGTTCGGCCGCATGCTGCGCGCGCGCGGTATCCAAACTCCCATCGTTTATATGACCGCCAACCCCGACCCGCGTGTGCGCGACGACGCGCGCGCGCTGGGCTCGCGCTGGTTCCTGCGCAAACCTTTCGCCGATGTGGCCGACCTGTGGAGCGCTGTCGACGCGGCCTACGAGTCGCGTGCGGTGGAAGGGGATCTCACCGAAGCGTCGCATGCGCTGCGCACGCCCCTGACCGCCGTCAAGATGGCGCTCGAAGGCCTGGTCGCGACGCGCGAGCTCACCGAGCAGGAGCAGCATCTCGCCGATATCGCCAACCGCAACCTCGACCGGCTGAGTGACGCGGTCGAGGATCATCTCGCCCAGCTGGCAGTTCAGAACTCGGACAACTAGCAGTTATTTCTCGGAGCCGGGAAAACGAGTCGCTATTTCTCGGAGCCGGTTTCGAGGAGCTCGGCCATGCGCGACTTCTTGGGCTGGCGTGCCGTGGCGATGCCCATGGCGCTGGCCGCGTGCGGGTCGGCCTGGGTGAGGATGATCTGGAAGGAATCCTCGATGGTGCGCTTGACCTTCTTCTTGCGCGGCACCAGCTCGAAGGTTCCCTGCTCGACTTCGCGCAGGAGCTCGACAAGCGCCTCGCGTCCCTTCTTGCCCAGCGCTTCGCAGTGCACGGGCTCGCCGTGCTCGAGATAGACGCGCGAGCGCCCTTCACCCGATTTCACCGTGAGCACGCCCGTCATGCCGCCATCGTTGGCGGTGCGCAGCACGGCGGCGATGCTTATGTGCGACACGTCGCCGGCGAGCGTCGAGGGCTCGTGCAGACGCCGGGCGAGGGCACGGGAAAGCGGCGAACGAAACAGGGCCCACGCCGCGAAGAAGGCCAGAATGGCGAGGAGATAGCGATCGAGGAAGCTGGTGACGTCGGGCATCACGCTGTGCACCGCGCGCGACACGGCCGTACTGGGCGGTACCGCTTCGGCGAGCGAATCCGCGCCCTCGGTCGGTGTGGCGAGACGGCGGAACTCTTCGCGCGCCCATTCATTCGACGGGTCCTGGGCGAGAATCGCCTGCAGGACGTCGACGGCCTCGCCGCGGACCCAATCACCGGACTGGATCAACCGTTTGGCCGACGACTCCATGTCGCTGATGCGGTCGTGCTCGACCCGGGTCGCAATCTCGGCGCGCAGCTTGTGCAGCTCTTCGTCGGGCCGGCGCGCGATGGCGAGATCGATGGAAGAAAGCGCGGCATCGGTCTGACCGGTCGCCGCCAGGCACTTGGACTTGGCCACCAGCGCTGGAATGCTGTTGGAATCGATGGACAGGAGTGTCGCGATGCGCGGCAGCGCCTCTTCGAAATGCCCCGCCGTCATGAGCGAATCCACCGTGTGCGAAAGCGAGGCAAACAGGGCCGCATCCACCGACCGGCGCATGTCGGCAATGCCGGTGCGCATGGGGGAAAGGGAGCCGGCGCGGAGAAGCAGACCGCGCGCATATTCGAGGCGGTTCGTGCGTTTATAGAGGGCGGCGAGCTCGCACATCGCATCCACGTCGGTGGGCGTGCGCAGGAGCGCCTCCTGAAAGTAGATCTCGGCCAGCGGGTAGTGCTTGAGATCGACCGCGGACCGGCCCATTTCCAATAGTTCCGCGCGGGTCGTCGTTGAGTCGAATAGTCCCTCGCGATTCCATTCTGTGACGAGCTTTTTGACGGGCTCGTTGGCACCGCGAACGGAGCCGGAAGCGGCAGCGAGGGTGAAGACCGCGGCAAGTATGACCGGGTAGCGGCGCATGGAGCATCGGCAAATCGCAAGCTCCATACCAGCGTCCCGCGGCTGTCCGGCGGTCGCCGCGCTCGCGGCTTTTTCTGCGGCCGTCGCGCTCGCGGCTGGTTCTGCGGCCGCGCCCCATACCTGCCGGGTGGCGGCGCGCTATTGCGTCCGCCAGAACGCTTTCATGACGTGCTTTCCCAACGTTCTCTCGGCTGCCAACCGATTGTGCGCCCCGCAAAGCAATCTCAGATTCTGCGGGTGGTGGGTTCCCCCCGCCGCGAACGGTTTTATGTGATCGATCTGTAGATTTTTCCGGCACTGGCATCGCGTTCCATCGCCGGCAACAAATGTGCACCGAGCTTCATCTCTCACAAAGACCATATCTCTGACTTCATCCGGGATGTGCCGCGATGGGGTGCTATCGCACTCCCAACGTTGGGACTCAAGACTTGCTGATCCGTTTTTCGCCTCGCGCCGCGCGTGTCTCGCCGCCGGACTGTGGCGATCGCGATACTCCATCAACACGCGTCGCATGACATCGGCGATGTTCTGTTCACCACCGTTCGGTATCAGATCACACACTTCTTCGAAGAGCTTCATGAACTCCTCGTCGGCCAGGAACTGCACATAGACCTTCTCTTCCACCGGCTGACGCCACTCTTCCGGGATGGATCGCCTGCACTGCCGCCCAAAGAACTCCGCATCGGCGTTCTTCGGAGCGGGCATCGGCACCTGCACGAAGTGAAACCGGTCGCGCAACGCCATCGGCGGACGATACTCGGAGACCACGCGTTCGATCTCCCGATGACTCGCGTCCCGAATGCGGGACAGAATTTCATCTTTGTTGTCGTCGGTCAGAATGCTCTCGATCAGCGCCGCCGTTCCGGGACTCAACTCGCGCGTGC
>DATNGX010000393.1:0-7826 GCA_035605755.1 Candidatus Krumholzibacteriia bacterium | reverse complement strand
GCCATCGTCTACACGGACGCGGTCAACCAGCGCATAGCGGGAATTCCTTCATCGGAGAATCTCGACGATCATCCGTATCTGACGGTTACCTTCACCGACAATGGCACCCGTTCCTACAAAGTGACGAACGACGCCACCATGTATCGCCCCCGCACGACGCCGTCCCATCTGGTGGTGTCCGACGGCTATGCGCGGCGCTCGTATTTTCGCGCCGAGCTGGATTCGCTGGCCAGGGATTCCGCGGTGCACTCCGCGCACGTGCAATTTCACGTGGTGCCCGGTGGATTCTATCCCATTGGCAATGACACGCTGCTGACCAGCCTCAACCTGATCATCTATATCCCCGACAGCACCGATCCGGCGAGCCCGTCATTCAAGACCGGGCAGCGCATCACCGACCTGACCGTCACCAGCGAACAGACCGTCATCGACTTTCCGATGACAAACGCGATTTTTCTCATATTGCAGGAGAAGCTCAAGAACAACGGCTTCGCGATCCGGTGTACCGACGAGAACACCTCACCGCGACAGATCGAGCTGTATGGAACCGACGCTCCCGACAGCCTGCGGCCCCGGATATTCGTGACGTCCTCGACGCCGGCGGACTTCCATTGATGCGCCGGCTCCTTGTCATTGCGATGTGCGCCGTCGTGGCCGGCGCCGCGGGCCGCGCGCGCGCGGATTCCATCTTTGCGCTCAACTTCATCGGGGAGCGCATTGAAGTGGGCGATGCGCGCGTCGCCGCGCTGGGCGGCTTCGTGCAGAGCGTGGATGATTCACTGGGTGTCCTGCAGTACAACCCGGCAGCGCTGGCGTGGATGAAGCGTTTCTCCTTCGGCGCGGCGGGGTATGTCACGAGTGACGTCAACAAATCGGAAACCCTGGACCAGCGCAGCAACGGAACCACATTCACGCATCTTCTGTTTGCGTTTCCGCTCTACAAGCACCGCGTCACCGGCGGTGTCGGCTTCCGTGGGCGCTACGACGCCGATGGCGAGTTCATCGTTCCCGGCGTAACCTCCGAAGGAGACGCGTACAACGATCATTTCGAACGCACCGGGGGACTCTTCTCCGTACCGCTCCAGGTGGCCTTCGACGCCGGCGACTACGCCAAGATCGGCCTGTTCTACTCGCTCGAGCGGGGTGAGATCGAAGAGACCTGGCTCAAGGAGTTCGAGGGCAACAACGCCGACGCGTCGAGCGACCGCCAGCGCGTCTTCACGGGCCATGCCTTCGGGGGTGGCTTCATGACGCGCCCCATTCCACGGCTCTCGATCGGCCTCACATACGAGTCCCAGATCGATTACGATGTAGATGTGACCGAGAGGTTCACAAGCTCGAGCGCCGACACCGCCAGCAGCGAGACGGCCAGCATGCCGGCGCGCATGACGGTTTCGGCGTCGTACCGGCTCACGCGCGACATGACGTTTTTCGCCGGCGGATCGCTGTGCGACTTCCGTGATTTCGAGGGGGCGGGCTTTCCCGCCGACCGGACCGCGCAGGAACAGATTGGATCGTTCGGAATCGAATACCGGCTGGGTGAATCGCGGGTACCGCTGCGTGGCTCGTTCACGTATGAGCAACTGCCGTACACCATTCCGGACGGAGAGAACATCAAGAAGGTTGCCTTCGCCGTGGGCACCGGGCGCCTCATGCGCGGCGGCCGCGGCAAAGTCGACATCGCGTTGCAGTTCGCGAACACCGGCTCCGTCAGCACCAACACGTACTCCGACAAATCGGTGCGCTTCTACCTGAGCATCACCGGTTCGGAGGACTGGAAGCGAAAGAGAGATCGCAGAGAATGATTCATCGCAACTCGCGTGGATATCGCGCCGCGGCCGCGCTCGTGATTCTGGCCGCCCTGTGCGCCGCCGGCTGCAAGAAGAAGACGGAAGCCGAGAAGGCGGCCGTGCCACCCGCCGCCACCGTCGACAACTCGCTGGGCGGCCGGCTCAACGCCATGTCCGCACAGGCGCAGATCGACACCATGCGCACCCTGGTCAAAGCCGACAGCACCGATGCGCAGATGCGCTTCTTCTCGGGCAATGCATACTATTCGTTCGCCTCGGGACTCGATGCCAGCGCGGCCAATCGCAGCGCTTATCTTGACAGCGCGAATGCGCAGTACCAGGCCGCGGTGGATATCGACTCCACCATGTCGAAGGCGTGGGTCAACATGGGCCTGGCGCTCGTCGACGACGGCAAGCGGCCGCAGGCGCGCAAGGCCCTGGAAAAGGCGATCGAGATCAACCCCAAGGATGTGCTCGCGTACTGCCACCTCGGCTATCTCGACCACATGACGGGCGACCTCTCCGCCGCCATGGCGATGTACAAGCAGGCGCTCTCCATCGATCCCAACAGCTCGCAGGCGCACTACAACCTCGGGCTCGCGTTCGCCGAGCAGAAGATCTTCAACGAGGCGGTGCGCGAGTGGCAGATCGTGATCAAGAACGATCCCGACAGCGATCTCGGCAAGACCGCCGCGGAGAACGTCAAGATCATCACCCAGTACAATTCCAAGTGACGGGCTGCGATGCACGGCCGGTTTATTTCACTGCATGATGCGCCCCGGCGCAACGGTCACGTCCTGCTCGCCATGAGCGGTGGCGTCGACTCCGGCGTGTCCGCGCTGGCCCTGGCCGAAGCGGGCTATACCGTGGTCGGGCTCACCATGAAGAACTACTGCTACGGCGATGCCGGCGCGCCCGAGCGCAGCTGCTGCTCGATCGAAGCCATCGACGATGCCCGCTCCGTGTGCCAGAAGGCGGGCATCCGCCACCTGGTGGTCAACACCGAGGAGATCTTCGGGCGCGAGGTCTACCACAACTTTCTCGACGAGTACCGCCATGGCCGCACACCGAATCCGTGCGTGCGCTGCAACTCCATCGTCCGCTTCGAAACGCTGGTAGCGTGGGCGCAGGAGCTCGGCTTCGACATGATTGCGACCGGGCACTACGCGCGCGTGTTCCGTTCCGATACGGGGCGATACTACGTGGCGCGCTCCACCTCGCGCGCCAAGGATCAGTCGTATTTTCTCTCCGCGCTCGAGCCCTCGGTCTTGGACCGCGTGCTGTTTCCGCTCGGTGACCGTGAAAAGAGCGACGTGCGCGACGATGCGCGCCGCGCGGGGCTGCGCGTGGCCGACAAGCCCGACAGCCAGGACGTGTGTTTCATCTCCACGCGCACGCTGCGCGATTTCATGGAAGGCAAAGTCGAGCTCACCGAGGGCGACGTCGAGACCGTGGACGGTGAAATCATCGGCCGCCACGATGGCATTGCCTCCTACACCGTGGGCCAGCGCCGCGGCCTCGGTGTCGCCGCCGGACGCCCGCAGTATGTCGTGTCCATGGATGCGGCGCGCAACGTGGTGGTGGTCGGTGACGAGCCCAGTTTGATGCGCCGCGAGCTCAAGTTCCGCACGGAATGGGTCGATGCGGATGCGGCACAGAATGCAATTGCTTCGCGTGCGCTTTGTGCGCAAATTCGTTCCCGACACGAAGCCCAGTATGTCGATGCTATTTCGTTCAACGGAAGTACGGCATGTCTTGTGTTCCATGAGCCCCAGCGTGCCATCGCGCCGGGGCAGACGCTCGCTCTCTATGATGGTGATGTCGTCGTGGGCGCGGGCGTCATTGAATCCTCGCGTCCGGCTTAGGCGGCGCGACGTGATTCGTCGCTTTCTTGCCCCGTTCATTCTGCTTTTCATTCTTTTCCTTTTTGGCGCCGCTGTCGCGGCGCCTCTCCCCATCACCATCAATGCCAATGCGCGCTACCATCGCGTGGCGGCGAAAATCGGAACCATCTGCGAGGCGCAGGGGCCGCGCATCGCGGCCGAGCTCGGGCTCACGCGTCTCGAACCCATCGAGATCGATGTGGTCGACGATGTGCACGCGTACAACCGCGAGCACGGCGGGCGGCTGCCGGAGTGGGGCATTGCCTTCGCGGTGCTGGAGGAAAACCGCATCATCGTCGATGTAAAGCGCGCCACGCGCGAGTTCAATTCGCTCGATGAAGTGGTCCCACACGAGCTCTCCCACATTCTCGTTCACCAGCGCGCGCCCGACGTCCACTTTCCCCTGTGGTTTCTGGAAGGGTGCGCGCAGTGGCAGGCGCGCGAGTGGTCCATGGTCGACCAGTGGGAGCTGGTGCAGGGCGTGTGGCAGCACTCATCGCCGCGCCTCTCCGACATGTACGGCCGCTATCCGGCCGAGGAAACGCGGGCGCAGCAGGCGTATCGCGTGGCCTACGCCGGGTTCACCGATCTGTTCGCCGAGGTCGGGTTCGACGACCTGGCGCCGTTTCTGGCCGAGGTGGAGCGCCAGCGCTCCTTTGAGAACGGCTTTCGCACGTATTTCGGTTACAGCGTCGCGGAGTACCAGGCCTTCTTCCAGGACGGCTTCGAGAAGAAGTACGGGTCGGCGTGGATGGCGCTGCAGAGCGGTCCACTGCTCGCCTTTGCCGCCGGGCTGTTCCTGATCGTCATTCTTCGCTACTGGATCCGGCGCCGGCGCAAATTTGCGCGACTCGACGACTGACCACCGCTCTTGCTATCTTGACCCCATCCACATGAAGTACCTGCTCCTCGTGCTCGTGGCATCGCTCGCGCTTCTCGGCTGCTCTTCATCCGCGCCGCCGCCGTCGCCACCGCTTCCGCCGCATTGTTTTTCCTTCGCCGTGTTCGGCGACGGGCCCTATCGCTCGTGGGAAGGCGGCCGCTGGAGCAAAGTCATCGAGGACGTCAACGCCTCCGACGTGTCGTTCCTGATCCATGTCGGCGACATCTTCTGGTTTCCGTGCAAGGATTCGAACTACCTGCGCCGTCTGGCTGATTTCAATTCCATCCGTTGTCCGGTCATTTACACGCCGGGCGACAACGAATGGTCGGATTGCGGGGAAGTGATCTCCGGGAAACATGATCCGGCCGAGCGCCTGCACTTCTTGCGCTCGACTTTCTTCGCGCATCCCGGGCGCTCGCTGGGCCAGCATCCCATGCGCGTGACATCGCAGGCGGAGAACCCCGCCTATGCCACCTACGTGGAGAACGCGCGCTTCGTGCGCGGCGGCTACGTGTTCGCGACCGTGCACATGGTGTTCGCCGACCGCGCCGCGGAGAGCGATACCGTCAGCGTGTACCGCTCGCGCGCCGCGATCAAATGGATGGACGCAGCCTTTGCGCTGGCCGCGCGCGACAGCTTGAAGGGCGTGGTGATCGCGATGCAGGGCGACCCCGGGCTCTACTACAACCGGCACGTGCCGGATTCATTCGTGAACTTCATCAACCGGCTCGAGTATCGAACCACGCACTTTCCGGGCACCGTGCTCCTCATCCACGGAGACTCGCACATCCAGCGTTTCGACCAGCCGCTGCGCGACAAGGATCGCCATCCCTATCCCAATTTCTGGCGTCTGGAAGCCTTCGGCTCGCCGCGCATCGGCTGGGAGCGCGTGGTGATCGATTCGCTCTCGGGCGCGATCGTGGGCGTCGAGCCGCGCAGGATCAGGGGCTGGGGACGCGAGTGACCTGCACGCGGCTGGACGCGAGCGCGCCGCTCGCGCTATCCTGTCTGCATGGATGAACAGTTCCAGACCCAGCTCGAGGCTGCCGCAAAATTCGAAGAGCACTTCGTACCCGCGCTCTTCGACCAGTGGACCGATCTCGTCACCGAAGCCGCGCGCATTGAAAAAGGCAAACGCGTGCTCGACGTCGGTTGCCGCACGGGCTACGCCGCGCGCGAGGCGCTGCGCAAGGGCGGCCAGGTGGTGGGCGTCGACGCCAACGCCGCCATGCTCACCGTCGCCAGCAAGATCACACCCGAGATCGAATGGAAGCTCGCCGAACCGGAAGCACTCCCGTTCGAGGACGGGACATTCGACGCGGTGATGTGCCAGTTCGGCCTGGCCTACTGCAAGCAGCGCGTGACGGCGCTGCGCGAGATGAACCGCGTACTCAAGAGCGGTGGCTCGATGGCGGTTGCCGCCTGGGATCAGCTGGACAACGTGCCCGCCTACGCCATCCTGATCGCCCTCTTGCAGCACATGGTGGGACGGCGCGCGGCCGACGTTCTGCGCATTCCGTTTGCACTGGGAAAAACCGACGATCTGCAGCGCGTGTTCAACGACGCCGGCATGACCGTGGAGATCACCACGCACGAAGGCACCGCGCGCCATCCCAGCGTGCGCGCGTGGGTATTGACGGACGTGAAGGCGTGGTTTCCGCTGGTGGACGTGGTGCTGAAGAAGGAAGAGTGCGACACGCTGCTCGATGAGGCCGAGCACGCGCTGCACGCGTTCGTGCAGCCCAACGGCACGGTGGTGTTTCCCATCACCGCGCACGTGGCATCGTTTGTGAAGTAGATCCCCGCTAGTCCGTCTCGGCTTCGCGCGGCAGTCCGATCACGAAGCGCGCCGCCGTCGCTCCATCCGTTTCCACTTCGATCACGCCGCCGTGCGCGCGCACGATGTGCCGCGCCGCGAAGATCCCCAGTCCGAGCCGGATGCATTCGGCCTCGACATCCTCGCTGGCCTGATTGGCGTTGAAATCCACCGCTGCAATTCCCTGGTGGGCCACTTCCAAGCGCACAAAGCGTGGATTGGTGCCGTCGGCGCGCACGCGAATGGGGGAGTTGGTCTGGTCGCGATCCGCGGCGTGGAGGATGAGCGTCGCCAGAAGGAGCTCGAGACGCGCGCGGTCCCACGTGCCCTCGAGCGGGCCGGTGATGACAAGGTCGATCTCGCGGTGGAGCGACGGTGTCAGCGAGTGAACCACCCGCTCGCACACTTCCGCCAGGTCGATGCGCTCGCGGCGCAGGGTGAACTCCCGCCCCAGTCGCGCGCGCAAAAACTCCACCAGGTGCGCGATCATGATGTCCATGCGCTCGACAATGGCGATGATGCGCGCGGTGGGCTCGGCCACGTCGGCCGTTTTCGCCTGGGCCAGCACACCGGCCGTCATGGCGATGGCGCTCAACGGATTGCGCAGGTCGTGACCGAGCATCTCGACCAGCCGCTCGCTGAACAGTGGAGACGGCACGGCGCGCAGATCCGCCGGCGCGGCGGTGTGGCGCGGCATGCGCGCGACGCTCGGCTTGTGCGCCCCGATGGAGAGGGAAGGCGCCACGCTGAGGGCGGGCTCGTCGGGCGCGCAACATCGTTCCACGACTTCGACCAGGTGGTCCGGATTGACGGGCTTGTACAGGGTTTCGTCGGCCTCGATCCCGCGCGTATCGCGGTTGGCGGTGATGACCACCACCGGAATCGACGAGAGCTCGGGATCTTTCGCCTGCTGTTCACGGAACTGCCAGCCGTTCATCACCGGCATCATCAGGTCGAGCAGAATGACATCCGGTTTGTGGCCGTCGGCGGCGCGCAGCTGTCTGAGCGCGTCGGCGCCGTCGCGCGCAGGCACGACGGCGTAGCCCTTGGCGGTGAGCCATTCGCACACGCTCTCGCGCGGATCCCGCTCGTCGTCCACCACCATGACGGTGATGGGATCAGTGCGCCGCGAATCGCGCGGCGTCGTTTTCGTGGAGACTCGGTCGGTCCAGCTCATCTGTGTAGCCACATCCTCAGTGTCGCCAGCAGCTGTTCGGTGTTCACCGGCTTGGCCAGGTAATCCGAAGCTCCGGCGTCGATGCATTTTTCACGGTCGCCTTTCATGGCTTTTGCCGTCAGGGCCACGATGGGGAGACGACGCAGCGCGGGGTCCTTCCGGATCAGTTTGATGGTTTCGTAACCGTCCATCTCGGGCATCATGATGTCCATCAGGGCGACCGAGATGTCAGGGGACTTCTTGAGCGTTGCGATGGCTTCGCGCCCGTTCTGCGCCG
>DATNGX010000392.1:0-9178 GCA_035605755.1 Candidatus Krumholzibacteriia bacterium | reverse complement strand
CCGCGGCGCCAGCCGCGGTCAAAAAGCGCAGCAAACGGCGCACGCAGCAGGCATGGCTCATGACAGTTGGCGCGGGGTTGATTGTTCTCGGCGGCGGCGCCTTCTGGTTTTTCTCGCACTCACGCTCCGGGGATGGCGCGGCGCAACAGGCTGCGCTGCGTGCTGCCGACCCCACGGCATTGCCGTCCGATGTCGGAAAGGACTCGGTGCTGGTCGCGAAGACAACGCCGAAAAAGGAAACGGTGCCCGGCACGATGTCGGCATCATCGTCGGATCCCGGCGCGACGCGCATCACCGACACGCAAACCATTGCGACGCCGAAGCCGGCGCCGAAGCACAACACCACCGCGAAGAAAGAAGCTGTCGCGAAAAAGGAACCCGCGCCGATCGTGGAGCCGGGGGCATTGTCCGTGTATTTCCTGGGCGGTGTCGGAGATGTATGGGTGGACGGAAAACTTTTTGCGCGCCAGCCGCCCTTCGAAAAAGCCGCCATCGCGGCCGGGAAGCATCGCATTGCATGCCGCATGAGCGAGGACAACCAGACTCACGAAGTCACCGTCGACATTCAACCCGGACATGAGACCGTCGTGGAGTACGAAGTCGGCGGCAAACCCGTCGTCACCGAGGAATGATCCGCATGAACACGAAGATCAGAAGAATTACCGCGCTGGTTTCCGTCGTATCGATGCTGCTCACGCTGGCGGCGCCTGCCCTCGCGGGCGATCCGGCCGACGATCTCAAACAGATCGAGTACAAGCTCTACTTCCGCGGCAAGTACCCGCAGGCCATCGATGCGCTGACCACATTTCTGGCGCGCGTCGATGTCACAGGCGCGGTCGCCGTGCGCGCCAACGAGTTCCTGGCGGCCTCGCACGTGCTGGCCGGTTCGCCGCAAACAGGCAAGGGTGTTTTCACGAAGTTGATCGCGTCCTATCCCGACTATGTGGGCCCGGACGTCACTCTGTTCAAGCCCGACGTGGTGGACGCGTATCGCCAGGCACGCGCGGACTACGCGGTGCAGACAATCAAGACTCCGGCGGTCGCGACCGCCGACAGCACGGCAGCGCCCGCTGCGGCACCCGCGCAATCCAGCATCGGCAATGCGCCTTCGAAACCGATCTACAAGAAGTGGTGGTTCTACGCCGGCGCTGCGGCCGTGGTGGGCGCCGTCGCGATGGCGGCCGGCGGCGGTGGCGGCGACGAAGCGCCCTCCGAGCACGGCACCATTTCGGTGGGGGTGAACGTCAAGTGAGCACCCATCGTCTGTATCTTGCGGTCGCGCTGCTTCTCGCGGCGCTGGTCCTCTCATGCGACAACAACGAGGCGCCGCAAATGAACGACGGCCAGATCGTGCTTCGATTCAATCCCGCGGCCGGGCCGGTCAACCCCGCCATGCGCGCTTCGGTGTTCGACTCCGTCGTCGTCAATGTGTTCAGGAGCGGATCGACGGTGCGCCGTGAGGTCTCGCACGGCGTCGCAATCAAGGACGATAATCCGATTACCATCCCGGTTTCGTGCGTGGCGGAGAACGCAAAGAGAGTCGGTGTCGACCTGTACATCAATCGCGCGGTTGCCTACCACGGATACAAGACAAACGTGAACGTGGTGACCGGCCAAACCACGGCGGTCACCGTCGATGTGTCGAAGTTCTTCATCACGGATCTCACACTCACACCGCAGATCATTCCGAACGGGGCAGCGTTCACGCTGAGGTGGCCGTCGGCGCCGGCGGCGGAGAGTTACGTGGTCGAGCAGAGCACCACCATGGACTTCGCCGCCATCGCGTCATGGCAGTCGGCGGCGGACACCACCGTCGACGTGCACGTAGCACAGGGATCGCACTTCTTCCGGGTTCGCGCCGTGACTCCGTACTCCGAGGGCGCCGCTTCACCCGAACGCTTCGGTTATGTGACGGGCGGCGGCAACCAGGTCAAGGTAACCGCGGTGAGTGCCACCGTGATTCCGCTCGAGACCATCACCATCACGGGCGAAAATCTGGATTTCCCGGGCACGCGCGCATTGATGGGCCCGGATACGCTCAGCATCGAATCCACGACGTGGGGCCAGTTGATCGCCCGAGTGCCGCGTACGGCCGTCACCAACAAGGTCACGGTAACGAGCCCGCTCGGAACCAACACGTCGGGCAAGGAAGTGATCGTGCAGCGCATCGCGTACGTCACCGCCTTTCCGGCTTCGACAACCACGACCGACTACGTGGCGAGAATCATGCAATTCACCACCGATTTTCAAAAGAGCGGGGTCGCTGTGATTCCGCTGGAGGATCTCGACCGTCGCGACATGAATGTGTTCGATGTGATTGCGGTCGCGTCCGACACCGGCACGCTCAAGACGAACTGGGGAGGAACGAACCAGGGTCAGCGTATCAGTGCGATCGCGGATACCGACGCCAGCGTGCTGGCGATTGGTCGCGGCGGTGTGGCATTTCTTCAGAACACACTGACCAGCACGAATCTGATTTACACCACGGCCGTCGACGGCGATCGCAAGTACTACGAGTCCGACAAAGATGCCCCGATATTCAAAACGCCGCACGGCGTGGCAGGGCCCGAGGTGACCTTCTGCAACGTGGCATCGACCACGGTGGCGCTCGACATCCCGAGGGACCAGGCACCGGCGGGAACGGTCCTCTATGCCGGGATCGCCAAGAGCTGCATCCTTACTATTTGTTCGCCCACGGAACAGTGGGCGCTGGCCGACTTCCGCTTTACCAATGCGGGCGCCAAGCAGGTCATCTACTTCTTCTGGGGCTATGCCGGAGAGCCCAACGAACTCTCCGCCGACGGCAAAAACTGCCTCGGCAACGTGGTCACGATGCTCTACACGCAGTAGTCCCGGCGTGGCGGCGCAGCCAACTCCACTGCGCCTTGACACCCTCCGGCCACTATCAGACAATACAGCGTCCCCGCGGCCTGGTTGCCGTGGGGACGTATGCTTTCCGTCTCACTGACAAACCACCGAGGAATGAAGATGCTTTACGTGCGCCGAGCCGGCCTGTGGATGGTGTGTGTCCTGATCGCGATGGGAATCTCCGCCTGTTCCAAGAAGAAGGAAGAGGCGAAAGCACCCGAGGGCAAGACGCTTTCGGAGAAAGCCGCCAATGAGGCGCCGACGCCGGCGGCGGTGACGAAGGACAACGCGCCCTTCAAGTCCACCATCACGTCGAAGGGTTTTCAAATCGCGCAGGCCAAGCGCTTCCCGGCGCAGGTGGACGCGCGCCGCGCGGCCGTCGTCGTATACGGCTCCGGCGGCAAGGGTGGCGTGCTGTATGTGCGCGGCTTCGAGAACGATGCGCCGCGACCGGTGTGGCACTGGTATTTCGACAACGCCGCGCCCGATTCGATCACGGCGCTGGATATCAATCGTGACGGTCTGTGGGACGTGCGCGTCTTCATGGCGGGCGGCAAGACCACCGACTTCGTTCAGGATACCGATTTCTCGTTCACGGGTGCCGAGCACGACGGACTGTTCGCCAACAACGGCGCATCGTCCAACAGCAAGGATCTGTGGAAGGCATTTGATGCCGACTCGTCGACGGCGTGGACGTCGCCCGCAAGCGGCGCGTACATCGACATTCCCAACCCATTCGGCCTCGAAGTCGGCCAGCTCACCGTGCGCGAAGCGGGCGGCTCACGTCCGACGCGTCTCGAAATCGGCGACGGCACCAAGAAGCTTCAGGACTGCGATCTGGACAGCACCAGCGAGGAGCAGCGCTTC
The DNA here is from genome assembly GCA_035605755.1 of Candidatus Krumholzibacteriia bacterium. Classification (GTDB taxonomy): domain Bacteria; phylum Krumholzibacteriota; class Krumholzibacteriia; order WVZY01; family JAKEHA01; genus JAKEHA01. The sequence goes on along the minus strand of DATNGX010000392.1, from coordinate 5,443 downwards.
CAACTCGATGCGGCGGTGAAGGCGTTGCCGGTAATCCGCGTGACCGTGGTTGGGAAGGGAAAGAACGTGGCACTCAGCGAGCTGGGGATCCACTAGTCGTTTCCGGCGCACTGGCGGTGGCCGGGACGATCTCCTTCAACACGACGAGGAACGCGTCCGCCACTTTGGGATCGATGGTGATCCCGCTGTTGGAGATGATCTCGTCGACCGCGAACTGGTGGCTGCGGCGTTTGCGGTAGGGACGGTCCGACGTCATGGCGTCGTACATGTCCGCCACCGCGATGATGCGCGAGATGAGCGGAATCTGCTCGCCCTTCAAACCGTCCGGATAACCCGATCCATCGTAGCACTCGTGATGATGCCGGATGAGCGGCACGATCGAGTGCATCTCACCCAGCATCTCGATCATCGACGCGCCCACCTGCACGTGGCCGCGCACGCGCTCCATTTCAGCGTCTGAGAGCTTGCCCGGACGGTTCAACAAATCGTCGGGTACGCCGATCTTGCCGATGTCGTGAAGCATGGCGGCCAGGTAGAGCTGGTGCTTGTCCTTGGTCGACAGGCCGAGCTTGTCCGCGATCATGAGCGCATAGCGGCTCACGCGCGTCGAGTGACCCGCCGTATACTGATCCTTGGCCTGGATCGTTCGTACCAGCGTTTCCACCGTATTGTAGAAGAGGCTGCGCAGGTCGTCGTAGAGCCGCGCGTTGTCCACGGCAATGGCCACCTTGAGCGCCAGAGCAGAGAAGAGCGCCAGATCACGACGCGTGAACGCGTTGGCCTTGTGCGAATCCACATACACCAGGCCCAGCACGCCGTTGCGGCTGACAAGCGGCGCACACATGGCGCTGCGCACGTCCAGCGCGGCCACACTGCGCGAATGGATGAAGCGTTCGTCGACGAGTGCGTCGCTCGAGATGATGGAGGTTTTCTGCCGCACGGCCGTCTGAATGATGGTCTGGCTCACCACGATCTCGGCGTCGCTGGCGTCGCTCATGCCGACGGGCCGGCGCGCGTAGGGAACCAGCGCACCGCTGTCGCGCTGGATCAGGAATACGAAACCGCGCGACGCGGGAACGCTCTCCATGATGATCTCGAGCAGGTTGTCCAGCAGCACCTGCTGGTCTTCGATGTTCTTGAAGGCACTGTCGGCGCGGTAGAGCACCTGGAGCGCGCGCTGGGCGGAGAGCGGGTCGGTGCCGATCCCTTCCAGCAGCTCGGTACCGCCACCTTCTTCCGCGGAGTTCGAAATGGTGACCGACGATTTTCTGGGCTTGGCGTCGATCGACACCGTGACGTTCATGGAAGGGCGAGCGTCCGTGATGGTCGAGTGCGCGGCTTCCACCACGATACCGACGTTGGCAATGATGAGCTCGTCGCCGGGACTCAGGCGCTCGCGCGTCACGCGGCGTCCGTTGAGATAGGTGCCGTTGGTGCTGCCCAGGTCGTGGACGAAGTACTGATCCTTCTCGCACGTGATGCGGGCGTGGAAGCGCGAAATGGCCGTGTGATCGAGGACGATCCCATTTTCCGGGTCGCGACCGATCGTGACCGGCAGCCTGGCCGGCTCGAGCACCACGGTGTGGCCCTTGGAATTTCCGGATACGACGCGTACGTGGAGCATGGCGTGAGGACTCTTTGCAAGAATCAGGACCAACGGGGAGTTCCACGCCCGGTTGGGACCGAATGCCAGAAATACCATATCTAGTAGCTTGTTGCTCCGATTGGTCTATATCTTGTATTTCTTCTTGACATAAAAGATATATTTGTCCGATACTGCGTGGGCCGCAATCGTGTTTTGCCACGGTCCTTTTCAGTCACGCCACAGAGGAGCCCGCCATGTTGGAGACCCGGAAATTTCCGTCCCTCAGCGAAAACGCGATTCGTGTGCTCGAGAGCCGCTATTTGCGCAAGGATGCCGGTGGATCTGTGATCGAAACGCCCGACGAGATGTTCCGGCGCGTTGCCGCCAACATCGCGCAGGCGGAACGCCGCTATGGCGCCGGCGATGACGAGGTGCGCGCATGGGAAGAGATGTTCTTCGAGAGCATGCGCGCGCTGGAGTTTGTGCCCAATTCGCCCACGCTCATGAACGCCGGCACCGAAATCCAGCAGCTCTCCGCGTGCTTCGTGCTGCCCGTCGAGGATTCGATGGAGGCCATCTTCGATTCCATCAAACACACGGCACTGATTCACAAGAGCGGCGGCGGCACCGGCTTCTCGTTCTCGCGTCTGCGTCCACGCAACGACGAGGTGCAGAGCACGCACGGCGTCTCGAGCGGGCCGATTTCATTCATGGGTGTGTTCGACGCCGCGACGGAAACCATCCGCCAGGGAGGACGGCGTCGCGGCGCCAACATGGCGATCCTCCGCGTCGACCATCCCGACATTCTCGAATTCATCAACGCCAAGGAGGCGGGCGACCGCCTCAACAACTTCAATCTGTCGGTGGCGGTGACCGACGAATTCATGCGCGCGCTCTCCGACGACGACGAATACGAGCTGCGCAATCCGCGAACACGCGCCGCCTCCGGCCGTCTCCCAGCCCGCGACGTCATGCGCCGCATCGTCGACTGCGCGTGGCGCAACGGAGAACCCGGGATCGTTTTCATCGACCGCATGAACGCGGACAACCCCACACCCGCGGTGGGGGACATCGAGAGCACCAACCCCTGCGGCGAGCAGCCGCTGCTTCCATACGAATCGTGCAACCTGGGCTCGCTCAATCTCTCGCGTTTCGCGGACGGTGGGACCGGACATGCCAGCCTGGACTTGGAGCGTTTGCGCGCCGCCGCGGCACTTGCAGTGCGTTTTCTCGACGACGTGATCGACATGAACCGGTATCCGCTCGCCGAGATCGAGGCCATGACGCTTTCCAACCGCAAGATCGGTCTCGGCGTGATGGGCTTTGCGGATCTGCTCGTGCGCATGGGCATCGTGTACGACTCGCCGGAGGCGGAACTCGTCGCCGAAGAATTGATGGAAACGATTCAGGGTGCGGCGGTGGAGGAATCCGAGCGCCTGGCGCGGGCACGGGGCGCGTTTCCGAATTTTGCCCGGAGCGCATATGGTTTGCGCGGCGACGCGCCGCGTCGCAACGCAACGGTGACCACGATTGCGCCCACGGGGTCGATCAGCATCATTGCAGGCGCATCCAGCGGCATCGAGCCGTTGTTTGCGATCGCATTCAAGCGCCGTGTTCTCGACGGCGCCGAGCTCGTGGAAGTGAATTCGCTCTTCGAGGAAGTGGCGCACGCGGAGGGTTTCTACTCCGCCGAGCTGGTGGAATCGATCGCACAAAACGGCACGGCGCGCGATCTCGCTGGAGTTCCCGAAGCGTGGGGCACGCTTTTCCAGACTGCACACGACGTCACCCCGCACGGACACATTCGCATTCAGGCCGCGTTCCAACGCCACACCGAAAATGCGGTGTCGAAAACCGTCAACTTCGCAACCAATGCAAGCGTTGACGACGTGGAAGCAGTGTTTCGCTCCGCGTACGAATCGGGATGCAAGGGCGTCACCGTGTATCGTGATGGAAGCCGCGCGCAGCAGGTCTTGAGCACGGGAACCGCGGCGGTGGCGACAGCCGCCGCAACAGCCCGTGCCAGCGCCAGAGTACCGCGCCAGCGTCCCGAGGTTGTCAGCGGACGCACAATGAGAATGGAAACGGGTTGTGGAAATCTCTATGTAACCACGAATGAAACCAAAGACGGTCCGTTTGAGCTCTTCGCGCAAATCGGAAAGGCGGGCGGTTGTGCCGCGTCGCAGACCGAAGCGATCGGAAGATTGGTTTCACTCGCGCTCCGTTCCGGCGTCGATGCCGGAGCCGTCGCGCGACAGTTGAAAGGTGTGCGCTGTCCTTTTCCGTCGTTCAACCGCGGTCACAAAGTGCTTTCCTGTGCCGACGGGATCGGCCAGGCCCTCGCGCGCATGGTCGATGACCACCACGAACCGCACGCAGTGGCCGAACCGCCGGTTCGTCGCGCCGATGTACTGGCCGGAAACTGTCCGGAATGCGGCAACGAGCTCGAACACGAAAGTGGTTGCGCGATATGCCGTTCCTGCGGCTATTCGCGCTGCTGAGGCATACTTGCGATGGCGGCAGTGGGCGTGCTATCGTAGCGCGTCCACACACCCCATGAGCAGTTCCGGCCGTCTTCGCGCCGGTTTGAAAAACCCGAATCCTCGAAAGGTGAAATAATGAAACGCATTGTTTGTACCGTGCTCGCCCTGGTCATGCTGGCCTCGGTGGTCGCATTGGCCCAGGAGAAGAAGCCGACGACGCCTCCGGCGCAGAAGCCGGGGACGCCGGACGCGGCGGCGCAGCAGGCCGCGATGCAGGCCACCATGCCCGGCGAACATCACGCGCACATGAAGAAGCTCGTCGGCGAGTTCGACTACACCATCACCATGGTGATGCCCGGCATGCCGCCGCAGGAGTACAAGGGTCACCGCAGCGCGAAGATGGTCATGGGCGACCGTTACCTCGACGAGACCTACACCGGCACGTTCATGGGGATGCCCTTTGAAGGCCACGGCATCATGGCGTACGACAACATCCAGAAGAAGTATCTCTCGACCTGGATGGACAACATGGGCACCGGCATCATGATGGAGAGCGGCCAGTGCGCCAACAACGGCACCGAGTGGACGCTGACCGGCGACATGGCCGATCCCATGACGGGCAAGATGGTTCCGATGCGCAGCGTCACCAAGATGGTCGATGCCGATCACATGACCATGGACATGTACGGAGCCGGCCCCGACGGCAAGGAAATGAAGATGTTGTCGATCGCGGCGACGAGAACAAAATAAGCCGCGCGTCTATCGATCAAAGAAAAAGCCGCGTCCTTCGGGGCGCGGCTTTTTTTTAGCACGACGTTCCTATGAAAACCTAACTAAGCAGCCGCATGCGCTCTCGCGTGTTCCTTGGCAAGGTGGCTCGTCGGAATCTTGAGGCCGATCATGTCCCACGGCAGGATCTCGTCGGTGGAACGGGCGCGCAGCGCGTACCAGTCGGCGTCGACACCGGCGTCGCGGAAGACTTCTTCCCAGCGCCGGATGTCGAAGGTCTCCGACCACGCATCCATGCGCAGTCCCGCTTCGCGCGCGCGCAACAGGGTGTCGGCGAGGCGGCGGTCGCCGCGCGAGAACACGGCTTCCAGGTAGCTCGTGTTCACGTCGTGGAACTTGAGCTGGATGTGTGAATTGCGGTTGTAGTTCCGGATGTACTTCTGCTTCGCGATCAATTCCTCGCGCGTGTCCATGGCTTCCCACTGGAACGGCGTGTGCGGTTTCGGAATGTGCGACGACACCGAACAGTTGACCTGCGCGCGACGGCCGTGCGTTTTCACGCGCAGTGTGCTGGCCTGGTCCGCGAGGTCCACGATGCCGCGCAGGTCTTCGTCGGTTTCGGTGGGCGCGCCGATCAGGAAGTAGA
>DATNGX010000391.1:0-7995 GCA_035605755.1 Candidatus Krumholzibacteriia bacterium | reverse complement strand
ATCCCAGGGTGATCGAGTTCGGCGACCACGTGCACCGCGCGCGCCGGCTGAGTCTTCTGCGCAGCTTTCCACCGGCCATCCGCGAAGCCAGCGCCGCCATCGCGCTCTATCCCGACATCGCCGAGGGCTACGTGCAGCGGGCCATCGTCTACAAGGCGCAGAGCAATGAACTGAAGGCGATGGAGGATTACCAGCATGCCCTCAAGATCGATGACACAGATGCCGGCACGCACTACAACCTCGCGCAGTGCATGCGGCGCGTGCGCCTGCGCGAGCAGGCGGTGAAGGAATACCGGCGCTCCATCGAGCTCGATCCGTGGATGGTGGAGGCGTACAACAACCTGGGTATCACGCTGCGCGAGCTGGGCAAACCGGCCGAGGCCATCGTCGAGTTCAGGAACGCGATCGCCAAAGAGCCGCGTTATCGCCGCGCGTACAACAATCTCGGCGCGAGCTACGCGGAAACCGGGCACATGGACGAAGCCATCGCTGTGTTCAAGGACACCACGCAGCGCTTTCCCGATTATCCGCAGGGTTACAAGAATCTGGCCATGGCGTACGCGTCCATGAAACAACCATGGCCCGCACTGGACGCGATGCGCCGCTACGCCGAGCTCGAGCCCAACGACGCGACCGCTGCGGAAGCGATTCGAAAGCTCGAGATTGCGGCGCGCTCCGACAGCACGTCGCGAACGGGCCCGTCGTCCCAGTGAACGTCAGCGCAGATCGAGCACGAGCCCGAGGGTGACGTCGAAGATGAGCGGCGCATCGGCGCCGTCGGTGAAGGCAAAGTAGAGATCGTCGATGTTCTCATCGACCGTGAAGTAGTGGGCAGTTCCGTCCGCCTCGATGCTCCAGTTGCCGGCGATGCGCCGCGCGAAACCCAACCCGCCGTTGAATCCGAATTTCTGATCGCTCAGATCGAACGGCGTCAGCACATCGGTGAAGACCATGCTGACGGAATAGATCCCCGCGCCCGCCGCGGCATGCATGGACCAGGGCCCACCGATGGGGGTGCCGAACATCGGTCCCACCGAGATGTACAGAATGCGCATCGATCCCTGCACGCCGCTCTGGTGCAGAAGGGTATCGTCGAGATGTTCGAACTTGAGCTCGCCCAGGTAGAGCGCACCCAGCCGCACATCCAGAAGAAGGTGGTGCGTGAGGCGCTCGGTGAAGAAGAGGGTGAAATCCCAGCCGTCGCCGTACGCGTCATTCAGCCCATCCATGGTGATGAGGCCGCCGGCGCGCACGCCGATACGCTCCTTGCCGGCGAGCTGGTCGAATGCGCTGGATGACGCGGGAAAGAAAAGGCACGCGCACACAGTAGCGGCCGCGAGGGCGATGCGGGTGGTCATGGCGACAATGTAGGAAATGATCCGCGGCAGGTAAAGCGCAGACTCGCCCGGAGCTACTTGATCAGCATCAATTTGCGGGTGTCGATCACGGCGCCCTCGACGCTCATGCGCGCAAAGTAGACGCCGGATGCGACGCCGCGGCCCGACTGATCGGTTCCATTCCACTCCAGCGTGTGACGGCCGGCCGGACGCGCGCCGTCGAGCAGCGTGCGGATCAACGCACCGGAAGCGTTGTAGACATCGACGCGCACCGCGGCCGTGGCCGGAAGCTCGAAGTGCAGCGTGGTGGTCGGATTGAAGGGATTCGGTGTATTGGCGAGAAGCCGCGCCCGGGTGGGAACGTTGCCGGTCGTCATTTGCGACGTGCCGCGTGCACGCTTGTTGTTGCCTGTCGCCAGTCCCGGGAGCGCCGTCAGAAGATTCCCCGATTCGATGATGTCATCCACGCAGACGTGCCCGTCCGTGTGCAGGTCGGCGATGTCGATGTGCACGGTGCGGCCGATCAACTGCGACACATCCCAGTAGCGCCGGGTCATCACGTTGGTGTTGTTGCCGGTTTCCTGGTAGAGCACCTGGCCGGTGGTGTGGTCGACGAGCGCCACGTAGCATTCGTTCGGGAAATTGCTCCCGCCCACCAGCAGGCTGATGGAGTTCCCCTCGATGGAAAAAGGTTTGGAACGGATAAGACCCACGCGTGTTTCGCCGACGAACTGTCCGGGCTGGCCGTAGCCGCACGGGCCCGTGTAGAGCTCCATGGTGTTGATCCAGCCGTCGCCGACAAACGACGACGGGTAGATCTCGTTGCGCACGTAGGCATTGTTGCAAAACGTCGGCTGGTAGTAGAACGCGTCGCCGCTCACGAACGTCCAGTCTTTTTGCAGTGCAAACGGCCTGGGCACCGCCGGCTTGTCACCGGACCAGTACAGCGGCGAAAACTTGATCGCATAGCGAGAGAGGCCGTGCTGATCGTTGTACACGGAGTGGCGCGAGAACAGCGGCCCGTCCGGCGTATCCGTGATCTGGGGTGCGTGTCCGGTGTCGATGTAATCGACTTTGGAGTAGTCCCATCCGCCGAAGAGCGTCGGCGACGACATGTGCTGCGTGCCGAATACACCCTCTTCGGTGAAGAACATGTGGAACAAACCGTCTCGCTGCAGGATGAACACCGACTCCAGCATGTGCCAGTTGGTGTGAAAATAGATGAAGCCCGCATCGGTCCAGTGAATGAGGTCCGTCGACGTTGCACACGCGACCGCACCCTTGAACCACTCGTGCTGCGCAGTGACGAACATGTAGTACGTGCCGTCGACCTCGATGACGTGCGGATCACGGCCGTGACAGAAGGTGCCCGCGTCCCAGTTGGCCCACGTGGTGTCCGGGTGGTAGATGGGGTCCGGATACTTGTTCCAGTTGTAGAGGTCGCTGGAGAAGGCGAGTCCGGTTTGCTGCGCCCCGAAGGTGTTGACGCCGGTGTAGTACATGAACCACGAGTTGGACAGGGGCTTGATCAGGTAGGGCGCCCACATGAGGCCGTCCCAGCTGCCGGGGGACATGACCGGGGGCTCCAGCTTCCAGTGCGTAAAATCGGTGGTGGTGGCGTGACCGATGTTGACGGCTGGATTACCACGAAGGTAAAAGAGATGGTACGCGCCGTTCTCCTCGACCACACAATGGTCGAGGATGTTCTGGCCGGGCTCGCTGAAGTAGGGCTGTTCGAAATCGAACTGGGTCAGCGCCGACGCGGCGCGGGCGCAGAACAACGCAATACACACCACGAGCGTGAACGAGAATCTCATTCTTCCGATGCCAAGCACGCGTTGCGTGGTCGGTCTTGATACAGGATAGGGAAGGTTTGTCCGTGATGTTAACACAGTTAGCACCCCCCAGCAAGGCGCCGGTACGGGCCAAACGCCCCCGCGCGGACGGAATGCTGTGAGCCAGTACCGGGGCATGCGTTACACCGCCGGCATCGGTACGTATGCGGGCATCCCGGTCCGCGTCCATGCCACCTTCCCCCTGGTTTTCGTGGTCTATCCGGTCATCGCCGCGACCATGGGGACATGGCGCGACGCGCTGGACGCCGGCATCCTGGTGCTGTCGGTGTTCGTGTGCGTCATCCTCCACGAGTTCGGCCACTGTCTCCAGATCAAGCGTTACGGAATCCACGTTCGCGATATCGTGCTGTTTCCCATCGGCGGTGTGGCCCGGGCCGAGGCCATTCCGGAGAATCCGCGCCACGAGATCGTGGTCGCCATCGCGGGTCCGATCGTGAACTTCGTGATCGCGGGCGCGATCGCGCTGGGGCTCACGCTGGCGGGTGTGCCGCTGCACGCGGACGGTTACCTGGTGACGCTCGCCATGGCGAACGTATTTCTGGGCACGTTCAACCTGATCCCCGCCTTCCCGATGGATGGCGGACGAATTCTGCGCGGCATCCTGCACCTGCGCATGCCGTATCTCGCCGCCACGCGCCGTGCGCGCAACGTCGGCCAGATCATCGCGCTGGGTTTCATTGTGATCGCGTTTCGCGACACGAGCTTCATCATGCTGGCCCTGGTTGCGACCTTCGTGTTCATCGGCGGAATGTACGAGGAACGGGCGGTGGCGCTGCGCATGCGCCTGAACGGACGTCGCGCCGGAGATCTGGCCGACACGACGCGCCAGGTGTTCGCCGCGACCGAGCGCATCGACGCCGTGTTCCCGCATCTGCACACGGGTGCCGCTCCGGCCTACGCGATCGCGGCGGAATCGGGCGCACTGGCGGGTGTGGTGGCGACGGCGGACGTGCTGGGCGCCGTGCGCACGGGCCAATCATCCCAGCCGCTGGCCTCCATTGCGCGCTACGATTTCCCGGTGGCGGAAGCGAGCACGGAGGCGACGCGCGTCTACCGTCATCTGCGCGAACAGAACCAGCCTTTTGCCGCCGTCGTCGACGGCGACCGCTTTGTCGGCCTGTTCCACGCCGACGAGAACCTCAGCGATTTCCCCCGTTCGATTCCCATCGCCTAGTTTCGTCCCTCCGGTTGGCGTCGGTACGCCAATTGCTCCAATCTCGCCATTGCCCGAACTCGGGTCGTTTCTGTTGCACAATGGCGCATTTCGAGCCCCTGGAATGCGTCGAATCCGCCCTCGGGAGCAAGCATATGAGCAGCGCCGGCACATTCCACGAAACCGCGAGCAACGAAGGCACGCACGAATCCAACGCGCTCTTCAATCGCGCAATTGAGATGCTCAATCGCAATAAGGCATCCGCGGCGCGAAAACATCTCGAGCAGGCGCTGCAGATCTGTCCGCAGCACCCGGCATACCTTTCCATGTACGGGCTGTGCGTGGCGATCGACGCCGAGGATTTCGATTCGGCGCGGCGCATCTGCGAAAAAGCCGTCAAGATGAGCCCGTCCGATCCCATCAACCGGGTCAATCTGGGCAAGGTTTTCCGCCTGCAGGGCGACAACGGCTCCGCCTACGAAGAATTTCTCGCGGCGTGGCAGCTCGACAAGCTCCACCCCGCGCCGGCCGCCGAGCTCACACGCATGGGCATTCGCCGGCCTCCTGTGCTCCGGTTCCTTCCTCGTTCGCACTGGGCGAACATTTACCTGGGGAGATTGCGATCCCAGTTGTTGCGCCTCCGTATCGGTTCCTGACTTCCATCCTGACCACGCGGGCGGTCCACCGTAGTTGCGACGGTGGACCGCCGCGCGATAGCACGGCTTCTTCCTGTCAGCAACGTCCTCCCAGGCTTATACTCACCTCAATGAAGCGTTTGCTTTGTGCTCTCCTGTTGTTGGCCCTCGCCTGCTCATCCGCCCCCCACAAGCCACCCAGGCGTGATCCCGCCGCCGCAGACATCCAGCGGCGACACGCGGCGACGCTCATGAGGGACCACGAGTATGAAGCGGCGGCGGCCGCGCTCGATTCACTCACACGTTATTTTCCCAACGATTCCGACCTCTGGGAGAATCTCGGCGACGCGCATCGCGGCGCGAAGCACACCGACCAGGCCATCAAGGCCTACGAGCAATCCATCCGCCTCAACTACGGCGCGTACAGTCCGCACATGAAGCTCGGCACACTGCTCATGGAAAACGGAAAGACAGGTCGCGCGCTCACCGAGTTCGAGTTGGCGGTGAAAGCCGACGAAAAGGACACGCTTGCGCGCTACAACTACGGCGTGGCGCTGCACGAGACGGGACGCAAGGAGGAGGCGCTGGCCCAGTGGCGCACGGCGGCCGACCTCGATCCGCGCAACGTAAAGGTGGCGCAGGCGCTCGCCATGGGGCTGGCCGAGGCGAACGACAGCACGGCGGTGGCGCAGTTCGAAATTGCGAAAGCGCTCGGCGCGGACGACGCGGCGTTCCACAACAACTATGCGCTCATGCTGGATCGTGCCGGACGCAGTGACGAGGCCGAAACGGAATTTCGCATGGCGCTCGCGAAAGCACCGGCGGTGAAAGCAGACGAGTACCGGCGCAACTACGCCGTGCACCAGTTGCGGGCGGGAAAAAACCAGGAAGCGGTGACGGAATTCGAAACGCTGCTTCAATCCGCGGGCGGACTGTGGAGCGACACCGTGTATCTCGCGCGCGCACACTTGCAGCTGCAACATTACGACGATGCCATCGCGGTGCTGGAGCCGTTTGCCCTCGGTGTGGAGTCCGGAAAGATCCCCAAGTCATCGCCGAAGGTCGACCGTATGCCGCCGACCCTCGACGAGGCGCTGGACGTGCTCGGCATGTGCTACCGGGGGAAGAAGGACAGGAAAAAGGCGATCGAATACCTCGAGCGCGCCGTCGCGCTGAGCCCGCGGGACGTCACGCACCTCAATAACTATGGCGTGGCCCTCGCGGATGGTGGTATGCTGCCGAAGGCCCGGGAACAGTGGAAACGGGTGCTTGAGATAGAGCCGCAAAACGCCACCGCCAGGGACAATCTTTCCGCATTCGGACGGTAACTTTCGACTTACGACTGTCGTATCTTTGACGTGACGAAAGTGGTTAACAGAGAGCAGATCGAAGGCGGTTGTTATGTACTGTAAATTCTGCGGACGCGAAGTCGACGAGAAGGCCGAACTGTGCGTCCATTGTGGTCGCCGCATCCGGAGCTCCGTTTCGACCTTCCTCGAAGGGAGCGAGCTCACACGCCTCAAACCCCAGCGCGAGCCCAAGAGCCCCGGCCTGGCCGGTTTTCTCGGCTTCGTCCTGTCCTGGCTCCTGATGGGACCCGTCGGCTACATCTACCTCGGGCAGTGGAACTGGTTCTTCATTACGGTTGTAATCTCGATCGTCGTCTACATTCTGACGTTCGGGCTGGCCTATGCACTGTTTCCTTTTGTGTTCGCATTCCATCAGTACCAGATGGCGCGCGAGCTGAACGAAAACCTCACCGCGACCACCACGTCGCGGCCGAACGGAGAAGGATCCGGAGTACAGACCGGCGGCACCACCGGGCCGATGGTCTAGTGATCCGCCCGATTCGCGCCTCATGGAACGCAACCTAGCCCTTGAGCTCGTCCGTGTGACCGAGGCCGCCGCGCTTGCCTCGGCGCGCTGGATGGGCAAGGGCGACGGTGACGCGGCGGACCGCGCGGCGCGCGATGCCGTCAGCGTGGTCATGAAATCGGTCAAGCTCTCCGGACACGTCATCATCGGCGACACCGACGTGAGCGTCGCCGCTCCCGATAAATCCAACGACTTTCCCGATGTTGATATCGCGGTCGACGCACTGCAGTCGATCCAGGCGCTCGCGTACGGCCGTCCTCACGCGATCGCCACCATAGCCGTGTCCAATCGCGGCGCCTTTCTGGTGCCGCCGGTTCCGTACATGAACAAGATCGCCGTCGGCCCCGAAGCGGCGGGGCGCATCGACTTGAAGGCGAGCGCGCTCGACAACCTCGTCAACATCGCGGACGCGAAGCGCTGTTACGTCGAAGACCTCACGGTGTGCATCCTCGACCGTGACCGCCACCAATCGCTCATCAATGATGTCCGCTCCGCGGGTGCGCGCATTGCGCTCATCGCTGACGGCGACTTGACCGCCATGCTGGCCACGGCGATACCGACCAGCGGCGTGGATGTGGTCATGGGAATCGGCGGCAGCGCGGAAGGCGTGCTGGCGGCGGCCGCGCTCAAGTGCGTCGGCGGCGATCTGCAGGCGGTGTTTCAGCCGCGCGACGCGGAGGAAGAAAAGACGCTGCAGGCGGGCGGATACAAACGCGACACCGTCCTGCACGTGGATGATCTCGTGCGCGGCGAAAGCACGATGTTCGCCGCCACCGGCATTACGTCGAGCGACGTGCTCCAGGGAGTGCAGTTCGTTCCCGGCGGCGCGGTGACGCATTCCATTGTCATGCGCAGCCAGTCGGGCACCGTGCGCCAGATCACGGCCCATCATCGTTTCGATCGCAAGCCTGTTTACACCTAGCCTCTCCGTTTCGTTACATTCCAGCTATGAGTGATTCATTCGAGCTGCTTCCGCCCGGTCCCCGCGGCGGGAAGCCCGACGCGCGCGCCACGCCGCTGGCGGACCGCATGCGTCCGCGCACCTTCGACGAGCTCGTGGGCCAGGACAGCATTGTGGGACCGGGGACACTGCTGCGCGCGGCGCTCGAAGGCGGGCGCATCACGCAGTCGATGATCCT
>DATNGX010000390.1:0-5759 GCA_035605755.1 Candidatus Krumholzibacteriia bacterium | reverse complement strand
TCGCAACGGTGTCGGTACGATTGCCGCGCTGGAGAAGCAGCTGCAGTCGCGTCCGGATGATCTCGAGCTGCTCTACCAGGTGGGTACGAAGCACGCCGAAGCGGGGCGCTCCGACCAGGCCGCACCGCCGCTCAACAAGGTGCTCAAGCTGGATCCGAACAACAAGGAACGCAATCCCGAGATTCTCTACAGTCTCGGCGAAGCGTATTACATGGACGCGAAGTATGCGGACGCCAAGGGCTACTTCAACAGTCTCGTCACGGATTACAGCGGTTCGGAAATCGCACCCGACGGTTACAAGCGTCTGGCCGGAATCGAGTACAAGCTCGGCAACGCTGATGCCGCGGTCGCGATGATGGAGAAGACACTCGCCGGCAAGGAAACCGACGCGGGCGCACTGAACGGCTTCGCGTGGTTCTGCGCGCAGCGCAAGATCGGTTTGGACAAGGCGCTTCCGGTGGCGCAGAAGGCCGCCGATCTCTCCGGCCGCGACCCGGGCATTCTCGACACGCTGGCGGAGGTTTACTTCGCGCGTGCCGAGTACGACAGCGCGATCAAGGTGGAAGAAGAAGCGCTCGCGAAGAATCCCACCGACAAGTACATGAAGGATCAGGTCGCGAAGTTCAAGAAAGCCAAAGACGACGCCAAGTCGAAGACGTAGTCAGTCCCGAACCGGGGAAAAAAGAAAACCGTCGCGGTGGAAACGCCGCGACGGTTTTTTTGTGTGCGTAAATTTTACCTTCGTAACGAAGGTGATTTTCACCCAATTCACTGTCACCGGTGACAGTGGATGCCCACGCTAGGCGTGATGACTGCTCGCCGCCGGCTTGTCCGCCCATTCGTACAGATGCGGGCACAGCGACGGAATCTTGTCGATGTATGTCTCGAGCTTCTGGCCGAAGAGGCGCAGGAATTCGGAGTTGTCGCACACGTTGTCCTCGAGCAACAAGAGCAGCTCGTCGTAGGTGAGCGGGAAATTCGGCATACCCTGCAGAGCCTTGATGAGCGGCTTGGCGATCAGTGACGGCATCGCGAACGTGTTGGGCCACACGCCATAGTGGCGCGCGACGGCATTCATGATGTCGATGAACTTCACGCGCTCGGGCCCGCCCACTTCGATTTCCTTGCCCTGTGTCTCCGGCATCAAGAGCGAGTGCGCGAAGGCCGGAATGACATTGTGCAGCGACACGGGCTGCAGCAAGGTTTTGCCGCCGTCGATGACGGGCACGATGTTGCGGTGCACGAGCTCCGCCATGAGGGGATGGAATTCATCGCCCTCGCCGAAAATGATCGACGGCCGGAAAATTGTGTAACGCATTCCCGACTTGCGCACGATCTCCTCGGATTCCCACTTGGTCTTGTGGTAGCGCGACGTCGCATTGGGCCGCGAGCCCTGCGAGCTCATATAAATGATGCGCGGCACTTTGTTGCGAACAGCGGCATCGACGACGGCGTACGTCGCCTCGGTATGCATGGCTTCGTAGGTGATGCCGTCGTGCGGAAACTCGCGCCGAATGCCGATCAGGTGCACGATGGCGTCGCAGCCTTCCACGGCGCGCATGCAGGTCTGGGTGTCGAGCGCATCGCCGACGACGATCTCGTACCCGGCTTTTTCAACCTTGTCGACGCTCTGCTGGCGCACCAGCAGGCGCACGTCGTGGCCCTCTTCCTTGATCGCGCGACGCAGCGCCGTACCGATGAAACCGGTTCCACCCGTCAGCAAAATTCTCATGAACTGGCTCCCATACCACAGATCGGGCATTCGCCGATTTCGCGCGCAAAGTACAGCTTGTCCTCTTCGCACTTCACCATGTCTTCGCCGGCTTCGCCACCTTCGAGCGACGCCCAGGCCTCATCCTTTTCCTCGATGGGCACGTAGACTTCCATCACGCCTTCTTCGTTTTCGACCGCGACCGAGGCCACGCCGTGGTCATCGAGAAAAAAGCGCAGGTTGTCGGAGCCGTCCGTGGTCTGATACAGCGCGATCAGCTCCCATTCACTCTCGTCTTCAAGAGCTTCGTGATTGGAGCAGATCACCACGTTGAACAGCGACTGAAAGCATTCGCTGCACACGGGGTCGCCGCAAACGGCGCAGGTGCCGACATGAGTTCCGTCAGAATGGTCGCACTTCATCGTCCCGGTCCTCCTACGAGCGGTACATTCGGATATCGTAGCGCGCACCGAGGTCGCGCGCAAATTGGCGGCACGGTTCCGGCTCGAATCCCGGGGTGGCGACGAACTCGCACACCGTCTCGATGCCCGAGCCCACGGAGCTGCGCACGAAGTCGCGGATCTGCTCCCAGCCGTCGTTGCCCACGAGCGGATACGCCAGCTCGTCGTGCTGCCTCGAATTGACGCCGAAGAGGGTCACGTCGATCTCGTCGACGAGCCCGTTCAGCTCTTTGGTTACGTCGCGCCCCGCGGTCTGGTTCGCAAATCCCTGACTGTTCACGCGCACCCGCCAGCCACGTTCGCGCGCATGAGACGCCAGCAGGAGGGTGTGCTCCAGATTGTCGAGTGGATCGACCACGCCGGTCAGCACGGCCTCCGAGGCGCCATCGGGCGCCACGGAGTCGAGATCGGCAGGTGTCGCTTGAGCCGCCTGAATATAGACGGCGTCCGCCACCTTGTAAACAGGCCGGGGCAGCATCTCCATGGGCAGGCCCATGGCCGCAAAGTAGTTCTCGGTGGTGATGCGGTCAACCTCGGCCACCGTCATGTTCTTGACCCGCGCGATGGTGCGTACCACGTGGGCGACGAACGCGGGCTCGTTGCGCTTCCCGCGCCACGGGTGCGGCGTGAGATAGGGCGAGTCGGTCTCGATGACGAGCTTTTCGATGGGGAGTGCTGCCACCGTCTCCGCGAGTCGCGCGTTCTTGTACGTGACCACGCCGCCGATACCCACGTGGAAACCCAGCGTGAAAATGCTGCGCGCTTCGGCTTCGCCTCCCGAGAAGGCGTGGAAGATGCCGCGGTAGTTGACGCCCTCGCCGATCAAGGTCTCGATGACTTCGTTGAACGCATCGCGACAGTGAATGACGATGGGCCTGTGGTCCTTCTCGCGCGAGAGCGCGATCATCTTGCGGAACACATCCAGCTGCACCTCGCGCGGCGCGATGTCACGGTAGAAGTCGAGTCCGATTTCGCCCACCGCCACCATGCGTGGATGATCCAATGCGTTCCGCACTTCGGTGTCGAGCTCGGCATTGTACGAGGCCGCATCATGCGGATGCACGCCGGCGGCGCCGAACATGAACGGATACTCCTCGACGAGCTCCAGCGTCTGGCGTAGCGACGCGCGGTCGTACCCGATGTTCATGAAGCCGGTCACGCCATCATTGATGGCACGGGCGATGGTGACATCGCGGTCGTCTTCGAAGTGCTCGAGATTGAGATGGCAATGTGAATCGATCATTACGCTCTTTCTATGCAGCCGGAACTTCGAGCCGCGGGAACAACACAGACGGCTCGCCTATCTTTCTCCAGCCTGATTCGCCGGCCTGCTCCGCTTCCTTCAGTCCAAGCGCTGCAATGTCCGGGTCAAGGGCGAGTACCTTGCGCATCTCTTTCGCCTTCTCTGGCATGAACGGCTGCGTCAGCACCGAGCACACGCGCAGCACTTCGAGCAGCGCGCGCATGGTGGCTGCCAGGGTCGCGGTGTCGCCGGCTTTGGCAAGTGCCCACGGCTTGCGCTCTTCGATGAAGCGGTTGGCATTCTGAACAGAGCGCCAGATGGCGGCGAGACCCTCGTCGAAGGAATAGCCGTCCATGTGACGACGGTAGTCAGCCACGACGTTTTCAAGAAGCCGCGCGCTATCGCGCGCAGCGTTCTCGTTCCACGGCGGAACGTCGCCTCCGAAAAACTTGTGCGTCATCGCCAGGGCGCGCGAGAACAGATTGCCCAGCTCGTTGGCGAGCTCGGCGTTGTAACGCGCCACGAAGAGTTCCACGGTGAAATCGCCGTCGCGATCGAACGCGATCTCGCGCAGGAGCAGGTAACGCAGCGCATCGGCACCAAAGAAATTGGCGAGATCGATCGGGTCGACAATGTTGCCGATCGTCTTGCTCATCTTTTCGCCGCGGTTGTACACGAAGCCGTGGCCGAAAATGCTCTTCGGAACTTCGACACCGGCGGCCATCAACATGGCGGGCCAGATCAGACAATGAAAACGCGTGATGTCCTTGCCGATGATGTGCACATCGGCCGGCCAGTACTTCTTGAACCTGGCGTCGTCCGGTGAGCCGTACCCAAGAGCCGATATATAATTGATGAGCGCGTCGAACCAGACGTACACCACCTGGTCGGGCGCGATGGGGAGCGGCACACCCCACGTCTTCCCCGAGCGAGAGACACTGATGTCTTCCAGCCCCGACTCGATCACGTTCAGGATTTCATTGCGCCGGATGTCCGGTCGCACGAAATCGGGATTGTCCAGAATGTGCTGTTTCAGCCGGTCGCTGAACTTCGACAGCGCGAAAAAGTAGTTCTTCTCCTCTATATGCTTCGGCACCGTGAGATGGCGTGGACACTTTCCATCCACCAGGTCCTTCTCATTTTTGAACTCTTCGCAGCCTTCGCAGTACAACCCGCTGTACTTGCCTTCATGGATGAATCCATTGTCATGAATCTTCTGGAACAGAGCGGCCACCGCGCGCTTGTGCACGGGATCCGTGGTGCGAATGAACTGGTCGTACGAAAGCCCGAGCGTGTGCCACGTGCGCTCGAATATGGGCGCCATCTCGTCCGTATAGGCCTGCGGGTCCTTGCCCTGGTTGCGCGCTTCGCGCTCGACGTTCGTCGAATGCTCGTCCGTACCCATGAGGAAATACGTGTCGAAGCCCGCCAGGCGTTTGTAACGCGCCAGGCAGTCTGCGCCGATCTTCTCGTACGCGGTCCCCAGGTGCGGGCGCGCGTTGACGTAGTCGATGGCCGTCGTCACGTAAAAGGGTCGCTTCAAAGTGGATTCCTTCGCGGAAAAGCCCGTACAATGTATCACCTTACGTCCGGCAACGCAAAGAGAGGAGTTGTGAGAACCGCATGGATTGGCTGACCAGCCCCGAGAACCTGGTGGCGCTTTTTACGCTCACCGCGCTCGAAATCGTCCTCGGCATCGACAACATCATCTTCATCGCCATTCTGTCGGCGAAGCTCCCCCTCGCCGTGCAGAACCGGGCCCGCCTGATCGGGCTCGCGATCGCCATGGTCACGCGGGTGCTCCTGCTCCTCTCCATCACCTGGATCATGCGGCTCACCACGCCGCTCTTTTCGCTCCTCGAGCGCGATTTCTCCGGACGCGACCTGATCCTCATCGCCGGCGGTCTCTTTCTCCTCGCCAAGAGCACCCTCGAGATTCACGAGAAGCTGGAAGGCGAAGAGCACGAGCATAAGGCCGCGAAGGGTGTGGCGAAATTCGGCGCGGTGGTGTTCCAGATCGTTCTGCTCGACATCGTGTTCTCTCTGGACTCGGTCATCACCGCCATCGGTCTCTCCAATCACGTCGCCATCATGATCACCGCCGTCATTATCGCCGTGATCTTTATGATGGTGTTTTCGAAGTCGATCAGCGATTTCGTCGACAAGCATCCCACCATTCGTATGCTGGCGCTGAGTTTTCTCCTGCTGATCGGTATCTCCCTCGTGGGCGAAGGCCTCGAGTTCCACATTCCGAAGGGCTACATCTACTTCGCGATGGCGTTCTCGGTGGGAGTTGAAATGCTCAATCTGCGCATCCGCGGCAGCAAACCGGTCAAGCTGCACG
>DATNGX010000389.1:0-10867 GCA_035605755.1 Candidatus Krumholzibacteriia bacterium | reverse complement strand
TTCGTCGTGAAGCGCCTGCACTCGCTTTGACGGCTGGTTCCCGACAATGGTGAACACGGCATCGGGGCGCGACGCCTTGATCAACGGAAAAATATCGGTGGCGAAATACACCGCGGCATCGGTGTTCTGGAATGTCTTCATGTTGCCGAGGTAGACGAGACGATTGTCGTCGCGCGCTCCGGCATGGAAGGGAAACGCCTCCAGGTCGACGCCGTTGCAGACAATCGCGGTCCTGTCGATCAGCTCCTTGTAGTACTCGGCATCGACCTTCGAAATGAAGAGCGTCACGTCACTCTTTCGAATCGCGCGTCTCTCGTACGCACCGAGACGCTTCGCCTCCACGTGGTGAATGAGTGTCGATAGATTGATGCCACGGCTGACCCGGGTCGCGCGCTGGTGATAGAGTGCCAGCGCATCGCACAGGTCCGTCACCTTGCGCACCGGGATATCGTCCAGGTACGGACACATGCGGATCATGTGAATGAGCGCTGCGTCGTAGCGGTTCCGCGCAAACTCCTCCTTCAGTACCGCTTGCATGCGCGACGAGGTGTAATAGTGAGCCTGAAGCGGCTCGTTCGAGGCCAGCCCGGCCAGACAGTTGAGATACGAGCGCGCGCGCGAGAGCGGAACCGGTACCAGGCGGTCGTACAGCTCACCATACTCCTCGGCCGCTTTGAAATGCGCCTCGTTCTCCACGAATGTCACCAGCGTGATCTTGTGCCGCGGTGCCAGGTGACGGAGCAACTGATACGAGCGAACCCGGTCTCCGCCCACGGGCGGAAAGGGCATGCGCGAGGTGAGAAAGAGAATATTCATGTGACGAGGAGTTGCCGCATACTATAGCAAATGCGCCCGCACCCGATTCTCATCATGCTCTCCGACGTCAAACCGTTCGGCGGCGCGGAGCACTCGATTGCCGATCTGGCGCGTGAGCTCGATCGCTCCCTGTTTTCGCCGCGCGTGCTCGTCCCGCGCGAGAGTCCGGTGGTAAGCCGGTTTCGCGCGGCGCGTGTTCCGGTACATGTGATGCCGCTGACGAGGGCACGCGACATCGTCCATCTTCCGCGTTTTCTCTCGCTGCTCCGTGAGCATCGCATCCGGCTCGTGAACGCCCACGGCGTCCGCGGCGGCTTTTATGCCGCGCTCGCCCGCAGGGTGCAACCGGTGAAAGTCGTACTGTGCGAGCGCAACCTGCAGCCGTGGCGCGCGCGGGCGCTGCCGCGGGCTCTCGACCGGTTCGTCGCATCCCACAATGACGTTCGCGTCGGCGTATCCCAATCGATCGTCGATGACATGGTCTCGGCCGGTGTGATTGCGCGGGAACGCACCCGTGTGATTCCCGGCGGTGTCGACATGACACGGTTCGACATGGATGCGAGCGTGCGTGCAAGCGCGCGTGCGCGCTTCGCGATCGCTGCGAACGAGCTCGCGGTGGTGTCGGCGGGCCGGCTGCATCCCATGAAGGGATTCATCGACCTGGTGAATGCAGTTCCGCGCATCATCAAGAGCGTGCCGAACGCCCGCATCATCGTGGCCGGCGAGGGAGAAGAGCGCGGCGTGCTCGAGAAGCAAATTGCCGACCTGAACGTGGGCGGTTCGATCCGGCTCATCGGATATGTGCGTGAAATGCCGGAGCTCTTCGCCGCTGCCGATATGTTCGTGCTGCCCTCGGTGGCGCTTCCGGGCCTGCAGCAGGAGGGCACGCCGCTGTCGATCCAGGAGGCAGGCGCGGCAGGACTTCCGGTGGTCACTACCCGCGTTTCCGGCAATGCCGAGATCATTCAGGATGGTTTCAACGGCCGCATCGTGGAGCCGCAGCGCTCTGTGCAACTGGCCGACGCCATCGTCGAGATGCTGCGCAATCCGGAGCGGCGGAAAATGGGCGATAACGGTAAGCAGGTTGTGCGCGAGCGCTACAGTCTCGAGTTCGTCGTCGCACAGTACACGAAGGTCTTTCTGGGTCTTCTGGAGACTTAGCGGCGTTTCTGCGCGTGCAACAGAAACATGGGACCGCTGTGGCGCAGCTCCTTCACCTCGAAGCCCGCGCGTGTGCACAGCCCGGTGATTTCGGCCTCCGAAAAAAAGCGCACCGGGCAGCGCCGCGCGCGCAACCACAGCGTGCGGAACGGAACCCGAAATGCACCGCGCGCCGGAAACGACGCCACCAATTTGTGTTGGACGACGGCGCCCAGCGCGTCCATCACCGGTTGCGCATCCATCACGTAGTCCCAGAATCCGGTCGCCACGGCGTGGTCGAACCTGCGCTCGCGACCCATTCCAATGACATCGATGCGCTCGAAGGTGCAGCGGTCGCTGAGATGTTTCTCCTGGGCGAGCTCGCGTGCCATCTCGAGCATGCGGCCCGACACGTCGATGCCCACCACCGTCGCGCCCTGTTCGGCCAGGGCGATGGATCCGCGCCCGGATCCACACCCCACATCGAGCACCGTGCGCCCGGCGAGCGGAGCGAGGGTGGTGAGACAATAGCCGAGGCGCTCGTGGAGGCTCTTGCGCGTGAGACGGTCCCACACGCGCGATGGAAGCGGCTTTTTACCGGAATAAATGGCGTCGAATCCCGCCGCCACGCGGTCGAAATACTTTTCCAGGCGTTCGAGATCATTCATGGGATCGATATCTCGCAGACGGGACCGAATTTCAGCATGCGCAGCACCTCGCGCAGACGCGTCGCGGTGTGGTCGAGCCCGTGGTAATGACGCCAGCGCAGTCCCGGCGAGAGCGGAATGCGCGGATGGCCGGGATCGACTTCCCACGGGTGCAGGTAGAATACCACCGGCAATCCTTCACGGTTCACCTCGCGGTAGGCGCGACGCAGGAATGAAAACGGCAGCATGCGAAAATACACGCCGCCACCGACGGGGACATTCACCCGGCCCAGGCGCAGCGTCGATGGCGGCACCTCGACGATGCCGTTGGGCTCGCGGTACGGCTCACGGCGCGCGTTGGGAATGCCGTAGCGATAGTTGTGCACGGGGAAGACGCTGGAATCGTAGCGCAAGCCCAACGACGCCAGCACATCGAGTGCCCAGCGTGACTCGCGCACGATGGAAAAGAAGGGCGCGCGGTACGCCACCACGGGCGCTCTGACCGCGGCGCGCAGCGACGCGAGCGAGCGCGCCACGTCCTCTTCGAAAGCCTCCGGTGTCAATCGGTACACGAGCTCGTGATGATACCCGTGCGTGGCCACTTCATGACCGCGCGCTGCGATTTCCTGCACCAGCTCGGGATGCAGGTCGGCCACATCGCCCAGAATGAAGAATGTGGAGCGCGCACCGGCTTCATCGACGATGTCGAGGATGCGGCGTGTCGAATCCACGATGCGGTCCTCGCACTCGCGCCACTTCGCAATGGGAACCAGTCCGTGGTACCAGTCTTCCACGTCGATGGTGAGAACGTTGGTGATCATCGGCGCGGCTCCCAGCGCAGGAGAATGCGACCGGCGGCGGCCAGAACGACCGCGACGGCGAGCGTTGCCGTGATCGCCATGGCATCGGAGATGCTGGGCAGCAACCATGCGATCGCGCACAGCAAAGCCGCCACGCTCCACGCCACGAGGTCGGTACGCAGCCGCGACAGCCCCCGGGCCTGAAGCCGTAACGAAAAATGGTGCGGGCTCCCGCGCCACCACGGAATGCCGGTGCGCGTGCGCGAGTACATCAACAGTCCGACTTCGAGAAGCACCACGCCGCAGGTGATGACGACCGCGGCCGGCTGCTTCCACGACGGGTGCGCGGTCGCCGGCGCAACGGACAGCAACGTCGCCCCCACGATGAAGCCCAGCATGTGACTCCCGCCATCCCCGAGGAAGATGGTGGCGGGCGGCCGGTTGAAGACCAGAAAGCCCAGCGTCGCACCGATCGTTATCAACGCGAGCCATGGCTCCGGCGTTCGCGCCAGGGCAAATGCAAGCATGATCACCGTCAGGCCGGCCACCAGTCCGTCGCATACATCGGTCACGTTGAACGCGTTGACGAGCAGGACCAGCCATATAACGGTGATGACACGGTCGGGCATCGCCATGCCGGTGACGTGCCATTCGAGACCCAGCAGCACAGCACTGATCGCCGCCGTGGTCTGCAAGATGACCTTCAACACCGCGTGCAGCGGGCGCAGATCGTCGATCACGCCGACGAACAGGAACAGCCCGGCCGGAATCCACACGCGCAGCGGGATGAGCGGCGCATCCTGCGCCGCCGCGACCTGTGCAAACAAAGTCGCAAGCATCACGGTGATGGCAATGGCGACTCCACCGGTGTACGCCACCGGACCGCGGTGTTGGGGAACGATTTCTTTGGGATGTGCGACCAGATTCAACTGCCGCGACACATTGCGCACGATCCAGGTGATCGCGAGTCCCGCGACGAAGGAGGCGAACAACCAGGCGATTTTCATGCCTGCATCCGACGGTCGCGGGCGGCGGGTTCCTGCAATGCCGAGGCCAGCGCGAACCCGTCGCGTATCGCCTGCGCCATCGACGAATATTCCCAGCGGCCGTAACGTCCCAGCGGATGCACGCCGCGCGATCGCAGATGCGCCACGGCGCGTTCGACCACGGACTGGCATTCCAGCGTGAACACCACGTATGCGGTGTCGACAATCTTGAAATCGATGCCCAGAATCTCGCAGCCGTCCGGAATTGCGCCGGCGCGGGCCAGATCGCGACGAATCACGGTTTCGACAGCCTTGAGATCCGGCGCCGGCCATTCCGCCGGCTCGACCATTTCCGCCATCAGCGCCCATCCGCCGCGCGGCGCCGTATCCGGGTCGAATTCGTGCAGATGAATGAGGCGCGTGAAGCACAGCGATTCATCGGCATAATAACGCCAGAAACCACGGCCCTGCGGGCGCGGGCCGCGCACGCGAATCATGGCGTTGATCACGCGATTGCACAGAAGGCGCGAGCACGCGTCGCGCAAATCGGCGGGCACACCGGCCGTGATCGACATCAAAACCGGCAGCGGCAACGTGGCGATGCAGGCGTCGTCGTAGTGCAAATCGTAATCTCGTCCGTCGTGCGTCACCAGCACGCGACGCGCATCCGGATCGATGGCGCGCACGGTATGTTCGAGGCGCAGGTCGGAAGCCTCGTCCGCCAGCGCGCGCGAGAGAACTTCCATGCCGCGCACGCCGTTTCCGTGCGGGCGCGGATACCACGCGTTGGCGTTGTACGCGAGCGCCCGGTGCTCGGCATCGTTGGCGCCGCGCGTCGCGCTCTCGAGATCGGGGCGCGCGATGTTCCACTGAAATCCGCTGGGCGCCAGGGTATCCAGCGGACGCTTCCACTGCTTGCGGTTGTACGGAAAGAAAAACAGCTCGCACAGCTCACGCCCGAACGAGCGCAGCAGCATGTCTTCGTAATTGGCGGGGCGCGCCGGGTCGTGGTCGTTGGCGGCGCGCACCAGACCGGCCAGGCACGCGGCCGTGGTGGCGGCGTCCAATCCGGCCAGATGGAGCTGAATCGGGAAGCGCGCCACGCCGTGGATGGTCTCCACGAACGCCTCCGTGTTCAGCGGAGCAAGGTCAGCACCGATCAGGGCGCGGATGCGTTTCTCGACGACGGGATCCTGAAAATGGAGGAGGTGAAGGACGTGGTCGAACCAGTAGCCGTCGATACAGTCGGTCCGGACCAGCCCGCCCGGACGCTCGTCGCGCTCGAGGGTGATGGCGGCATCGCCCAGCCCGGCCGCGGCGGCAAGCCCCGCCACGCCGCCCCCTATAATGACGAAAGGGGCCCTATCCCGCATGACTGGGTCCCGCCACGATGTCAGCGCCGGAAGTGTATGCCACAGGTTCGGTTTGGGGCACGGGTGCCGGGCATTCGACCGCGCTGGCAGGGGGACCGCGCGGAGTTAGTATCAATCTAACATTTGGATATATCCGCCTCACAGTCGAAAAAAACAGGCGTTTGGGGCCTCGGCAACCCGGGCTCCGCGGCCCCTCAGGTCGCGACCGGGTCCGGGTCGGGTTTCGCGCACCTCCCGCCGGAGCGCGTTTGCGGTTACAATGGAAACCCGCGCACGGATTTTGACGTAATCCGCTCATACATTTGGCGCCGTCTTTGGTTGTCCCATGAAGGAGTCCCTGTAATGAAGAAGAAATGGATCGTGATCGGCGCTGCGGCGCTGGTGGTGGTGGTTGGCTCGGTCGGCGCCGTCTCGATGAAGAGCCGCGGACAGAAGGCACCCGAGGTTCAGACCGGCAAGGTGAGCCGCCAGAAGATCGTCCAGAAGGTGAGCGGCACGGGGAAGATCCAGCCCAAGACCCAGGTCAAGATCAGCGCCGACGTCAGTGCCCGCATCAACAAGCTTGCGGTGGTCGAAGGACAGAATGTCCAGAAAGGCCAGCTCCTGGTCGAGCTCGACCGCGAGCGTTACCTCGCCATGGTCGAGAGCGGCGAAGCCAACGTGCGCTCGGCCACTTCACAGGCAACGCTCGTCAAACAGAACATGATGCAGGCCGAACGCGAGTTCAATCGCACCAAGGAAATGATGAATCAGAAGCTCACGTCGCAGTCTATTTACGACGCGGCGGAAGCGGCGTACCAGGTGGAAGTGGCGCGTTACGCGTCGGCCAACGAACAGGCCGAACAGGCCAGGGCCGCGCTCAAGCAGGCGCGCGACGATCTCTCCAAGACCACGATCTATTCGCCCATGGCCGGAACGGTGACCGATCTCAACAAAGAGCAGGGTGAGATTGCGATCGGATCCCAGTTCCAGCCCGATGTGATCCTCGTGGTCGCGGATCTTTCCGAGATGGAAGCGCAGGTCAACGTCGACGAAAACGACATCGTGCAGATTGGTATCGGCCAGGAAGCCGAGATCACGGTGGATGCGCTGCCCGACCAGGTGCTCAAGGGAAAAGTGAGCGAGATTGCGAACAGCGCCAACGCCTCCGCGGCCGGCACGGCGGAACAGAAGACCGAGTTCGAGATCAAGATTGCAATCAGCGAGCCGCCGCAGACGTTGCGTCCCGGCATGACGGCGACCGCCGACGTGTTCACCAAGACCAACGAAAACGCGCTCAGCGTTCCCATCGCGTGTGTCGCCGTGCGCACAGTGGACCAGCTGGCCAAGAAGGGCGAGGACGTCAAGAAGGCCGAAGAGACGTACAAAGCCGACAAGGACGGATTTGTCGAGATCGTGTTCGTGATCGACGCGGGCAAGGCGGTTGCGCACCCGGTCAAGACGGGCATTCAGAGCGACGAGCTGATCGAGATTATCGACGGTCTCAAGGAAGGCGAAGAAGTCGTCACCGGGAGTTATCGCGCCATCTCCAAGGATCTCACCAACGGCGGCGTGGTGACTGTGAACAACAATCCCAAGCCCGCCAAGGGCGGCGCGAAGAACGGCGGAGACGGCGAGATGGCGGAGAAGAAGTGAGCGGCACCAACGGCAACGGTAGCGGCTCGACGCTCCAGCTGCGCGACGTCGTCAAGACGTACGTGATGGGCGATGACACCGTGCACGCACTGCGCGGCGTTTCGCTCGAGATCAAGCGCAACGAGTACGTCGCTGTCATGGGCCCGTCGGGCTCGGGCAAATCGACCTTGATGAACGTGATCGGCTGTCTCGATACGCCGACGTCCGGCACCTACTCGCTCGAAGGCCAGATGGTGGCCGACATGTCCGAGTACCAGCTCGCCGACATTCGCAATCAGCGCATCGGCTTCGTGTTCCAGACCTTCAATCTGATTCCGCGCACCACGGTGTTCCATAACGTGGAGCTGCCCATGATTTACGCCGGTGTGGGCAAGGGCGAGCGGCGTTCGCGCGCGGAAAACGCGATCGAGCGTGTCGGTCTCAAGGATCGCATGAAGCACAAGCCCAACGAGCTTTCGGGCGGCCAGCGCCAGCGTGTGGCAATTGCCCGCGCACTGGTGTGCAATCCGTCCATCATTCTCGCCGACGAACCCACGGGCAACCTGGACAGCAAGACCGGCGATGAGATCATGACCATCCTGGATGAGCTCCACAAGGGCGGCCAGACCATTATTCTCGTCACCCACGAAGACTACATCGCCGAGCACGCGCACCGCGTGGTGCGGCTGCGCGACGGTCACATCGAGAGCGACACGCCCACACGGCGCGTGTCGGCCGGTTAGCAGGAACGACGCATGCGGCTCCGGAACGATCTCGAAGAATCCTGGCGGATTGCGCTGGATGCATTGCGCGCCAACAAGGCCCGTGGCGCCCTGACCACTCTCGGCATCGTGATCGGCATCGTCGCCGTGAGTCTCACCATGACGGCGGCCAACGGGCTGCAGGCCGCGTTTCGCAACAGCTTCTCCGCCGTGGGCACGGACGTGATCTACGTCTCGCGCTTTCCGTGGATCGTGATGAACGACTTTTTCATTTACAGGAATCGTCCTCCGCTCGAGATCCGCGACGCCGAAAAGCTGGCCGAGAAGCTGCGCGGGCGCGCCATCGTCAACCCGAGCATGAATACCCAGCAGGACCTCAAGTATCGCTCGGAGACGATGCCCGACGTGATCATCATCGGCACCACCGACCGGCAGATCGTGATGTCGGACGCCAAGCCCGAATTCGGCCATTTCATCACCGACTTCGATGTCTTCTCCAAACGTTTCGTGTGCGTCATTGGTCCGGACGTCAGGAAGGCACTCTTCGGCGATGTCGATCCGATCAACAAGGAGATCAAGATCGGCCGCTATGCGTTCCGCATCATCGGTGTCATGGAGAAGCGCGGCGGCGGTTTCGGGGGCGGCCCCAGCTTCGACCGGGAGATTTATGTGCCGCTCACCAGCTATGTGAAGGCGTTCGGCGGCAACCGCGGGCGACGCGACGTGAATATCGCCGTGAAGGCGCCGTCGCAGGAAGCGATGGCGGATCTCGAGTTCGAAGTCACCGGCGCCATGCGGCAGATTCGCGGGCTGCGTCCGGTGGAGAAGGACGATTTCAGCATCAACAAGCTCGACACGCTGGTGGGAACCTTCAACAACATCATGGGCGTGGTGCTGCTGGTGGGACTGATGGTGACGGGGATTTCGCTCTTTGTGGGCGGAGTCGGTGTGATGAACATCATGTTCGTGTCGGTGACCGAGCGTACCCGGGAAATCGGGATCCGCAAGGCCATCGGTGCCAAGCCGCACAGCATTCTGTCGCAATTTCTGTTCGAGGCGGCGGCCATCTGCGTGGGTGGTGGGCTGGTGGGTGTGGTGATCGCGGCCGGGCTGACCGCCGTGATCAACAAGCTCATGATGCCGGCCAGTCTGTCGGTGGGTATCACGGTGCTGGCGCTGGCCGTCGCGGCGGGCACCGGCGTGGTCGCGGGCTTCATGCCGGCCCTGCGCGGGGCGAGACTCAATCCGGTGGAGGCGCTGCGTTATGAGTAAGGGAATCCACATTCCAGCCGACATCTTCGCCATGTCGACGCGCGCCATCGTGGGCAACAAGCTGCGCTCGAGCCTCACGCTGCTCGGCATCGTCGCCGGCATCGCATCCATTATCGCGGTGATGACCGCAATCTCGGTCATGCAGTCGGCGATGGAAAAGGAAATGAGCGTGCTGGGCACGCAGGTGTTCCAGGTCCAGAAGTTCCCGGCCGGTTTCTCAAGCGACCAGGATCGTCGCAAGGCGATGAAGCGGCCGCCGCTCACCATCGAAAACGCCAGCGCCATCCGCGAACAGGTGACGAGCATCGATCTGGTCGGCTGCGAGCTGTGGGACTTCGGCTACAAGGCCGAATACAACGGGGAGGAGACCAATCCCAACCTCTCCATTGTGGGCGGCACGCCGGAGTACTCTGACAACAACACGCAGCCGGTGGGAACGGGGCGCAATCTTTCGCCCATCGACATCAAGGCCAACCGTCGTGTTTGTGTCATCGGTTACGCCATCGGTCAGAAGCTCTTCCCGTTCACCGACCCGCTCGGGAAGATGATGCGTCTCGACGGCCGCAAGTTCGAAGTCGTGGGCGTGTTCGACGAGAAGAAGTCGGCGTTCGGCGGCGGCTATGACAACTACGTGCTGATTCCCATCAGCACCTTCCAGGACATCTACGGCATGATGACGCGCGACGGCTTCCGTCGTTCCGTGAACATCACGGTGCGCGCCAAGTCGCCGGCGCTCATCGACGACGCCATCGACCAGACCACCCAGGTGATGCGCCACGAACGTCACCTCAAGGCGGGCGAGGACAACAACTTCGACTTCTTTTCCAGCGAGAGTTTGATCACGCAATTCCGCAAACTGACCGCCAAGATCAAGCTGGCCGCATTTGTGATCGGAACCATTGCGCTGCTCGTTGCCGGCATTGGCATCATGAACATCATGCTCGTGTCGGTCACCGAGCGGACCAAGGAAATCGGTATTCGCAAGTCCCTGGGCGCCAATCCCCGCCACATTCTGCTTCAGTTCCTGCTCGAGGCCGTCATTCTGTGCAACATCGGCGGTGTGATCGGCATCCTGGTGGGGTTCGGGCTGGGGAACATCGTCACGATCTTCACGCACTTTGCCGCGCACGTGCCCGCCCAATGGGCCGTGATCGGCCTCCTTTTCTGCTCCGCCGTGGGCATCGGCTTTGGCATGCTGCCCGCCATCCGCGCTTCACGCCTGAGTCCCATCGACGCCCTGCGCTACGAATAGGGTGGCGCACGAGAAGCCACGTGTTCCTTTTGCGCGCGGCATGCGCGCGATGATAGATTCACACCCCGTGGCTGATTCACCCTCCAAGAAGCAGGTCTCGCTCGCGAGCGTTCGGCGCGCGTTCTGGACCATCATCTGGCCCCGGCGCAAGCTGATCCTGGTCGGTCTTCTGCTGGTGGGCGTCAATCGCCTGTGCGGGCTCGTTCTGCCGGCTTCGACCAAGTATCTCATCGACAATGTGATCG
>DATNGX010000388.1:0-2156 GCA_035605755.1 Candidatus Krumholzibacteriia bacterium | reverse complement strand
ACGTTGAAATCGCTGTTGAGCTGCGCGATCGTGGTGGCCTTGGTATAGCTGAACCCGATGGCAATCGATCCGTCCAGTCGCTGCCAGAAAGTCGTCTCCAGCGGCGTAATGGAAACCACGTCCATGGCCGGCACGAATTGGGTTTGACCACCCTGAATCACCTGCAGCTCCAGCTCTCTGGTCATGAATATCGCGCCGAAGTACTTCCGGCCCACGCGGTCCTCGACGCGGAACTGGTAGACGCTGTTGAGCGAATCCACGTCCTCCCATTCGATATTGACGGTGCCGATGTTGTTTGTGCTTACCGTGAGGATGCCCCGGTCCATCTGCTTGATCTCGCCGGTGATGCGGTCCGCCTTGCCGATGAATACCAGATCGGTCTTCGCGCGCGCCGACGCGGCGTCGGGAAGCCAGAGCATGGCGGCGGCGAGGAGCACAGGAACAAGAATCAGCTTCACACGGATCCGTTCAGGCGGCGGGTTTCTTCTTGTCGGACATGAGGTGGAAAATTCGCGTCAACACGACGCCGACGATCATGCCGGCGGCAAAGATCCGCAGAAAATCCACCGTGCGCACGTCGCCGATGCGCGATGCGGCCGCAAAGGCGACCAATAGCGGAATCACCAGAATCGCGTTGGCGCCGCGCTTACGTTTCTCCTGATCCATGATTTCCTCCCGGGAATGTGAGCGCGCCTAGCTTTGCCCGCCTTGCCGCGCGCGTCAAGCACATATCGGTTGAACGGAGTCGCACGGATTCGCTACGGTTCGTGCCAACACTCGGAGGGAACACAATGCATGCCTCGACCCGGATATTCCTGCTCGCATCGCTGTTCACCACGGTCTTCGCGACCGGCGCCTGGGCGCAGGGAATCGCGCCTGCGGTGCCGGACAAGAAGGAAGAAAAGCGCGTGCTCGAAGTGGGGAAATGGTACCCGAAGCTCGATGTCGGCTTGAACCTCACCCAGTCGAGTTACAGCGACAACTGGAAGAGCGGCGAGACGGGATCGGTGGCGTGGTCCGCATACATCAACGGCATCGCGGAGAAGCAAATCAACCCGAGCCTCAACTGGCTCAACACCATGAAGCTCCTCTACGGACAGACGCGCCGGCAGGAGATTGGCGTCGGCGGCGACCGCCACTGGGGCGATGCGGAAAAATCGGATGACCAGATCGATCTGGAATCCATGCTCCGTCTCACCAAAGGCTGGGCGGTGGATCCTTACTTTTCGGTGCGCCTCGAGACGTTGTTCCAGGACGTCACCGATCCGTTCGATCGCACGTTGTGGTTCAACCCGGTGACACTCAAGGAATCGGTGGGCGTCGCGCGCAAGTTCGTCGACCTCGAAGACCATCAGTTCCTGGGACGCTTCGGTTTCACCGCACGCGAGAACTACCGCCGCTTCTTTGTCGGCGCCACCGGTGAGGAGACCACCAGCCAGAACGCGTGGGATTCCGGCGCCGAGCTCGTGCTGGACTACATGCGCGCCTTCAATCCACAGTTCTCGTACACGTCGCGTTTCTCCGTGTACCAGCCCTTCAGCTGGTCGAAGAACGACGCGCTCGATGCGCTTTCGGCCGACTCGCTGGATGCGGCCGGCCTCGATCGCGACATCAAGGATTACCCTACGGTGGCGGATATCGACTGGCAGAACACGTTCAGCGCCAAGGTGACCAAGGTGATTGCGGTGCAGCTCTACGTCGAGCTGCTCTACGACAAATACGACAACACCATCGTGCCGGTGCTGGATGACGCGGGATCGCTCACCAACCCGGTTGCGGTGGACTTCGCGGTGCGCAAGAAGGGCCAGTACAAGCAGACGCTCGGCATCGGCCTGGTGTGGGCCATCAAGTGATACGCGTGATACGCGCGCGATAGCGCGCGAAAATTCGCTTTGGTCCTTGAATACGAACGAAGGCGGAGCGATGATGCCCCTGCTCCTTATTTCTATAAGGAAGTCATTCGTCGCTCGTGAAAATATTTCTTACTGCCCGAGCGGCGGTAACTCGTGAATCGCCGATCTGGACTCGCCCATGAGGTGCCACATGCGTTCCGTTGTTATCACCTTTCTCGTTCTCGTCGTGATCGCGCCGGTTTCGGCGCTCGCACAGACCGCTTCATCCATGACCACGTTGCCCGGTGCGTCGGAAAAGGCGCG
>DATNGX010000387.1:0-5268 GCA_035605755.1 Candidatus Krumholzibacteriia bacterium | reverse complement strand
TCGACGCCGCTCTCACCGCGCGCGTGCTCGAAACCGGGTACGGCGCCACGGTGTGGACGCGGTCCAGTAACGCGACGCGCACCGTGGCCGAAGTGGGCATGAGCGGGAAGCAGGTCCGTTTTGATGCCGATCATCCCGATGAGGCCTACGGCGTACTGGTCAACTGCCTGGTCAACGAGATCACATACGACTTCCGGCCTTCCTACGTGCGGCAGTAACTCTCTTTCCCGCCCCGATGACTTTGGCCCGCGCCGCGTGATATCATCGCGCCGCGCGCGGTCCTTTCTCACGTGCAGCCCCGCGCTCAGCCACTGCTTCCTCATCCCTGCGAGGTAGACGCATGAAGGCCGCCTTCCACATCGCCGCGCTGCTTGCAGTTTTACTCACACTCTCCGCTCGCAACGGCTCCGCGATGTCCTACAGCTGGCATTATCACTACACCGGTGCCAACGCGCAGGGGATCTCATCGGTTGCGGTGGATGCGCTGGACAACATCTACGTGGCGGGAAATTTCTACGGTACGACCAACTTTGGGGGCGGCAACCGCACCAGTGCCGGCGGCGCCGACATCGTGGTAGTGAAATACGACGCCAACGGCGTGTGGCTGTGGGACAAGACGTATGGCGATGCCTCGGACGGTCAGTTTGCCAACGATATCGCGGTCGACGCGGCGAACAATGTTTACATCTCGGGAGGATTCGACGGCAGCGTGAACTTTGGCCTCGGTGCGCTCACCAGCCTCGGCAGCCGTGACCTCTTCCTGGCGAAATTGAACACGTCGGGCACGACCCTCTGGGCAAAGCGATTCGGCGACGCGCAGGAGCAACAACCGGGCGGCATCACGTTAGACCTCGGTAGCGCCGTTTACTTCACGGGTTGGTACAAGGGTTCGCCCGACTTTGGAGGCGGCCCGCTTACCAACAACGGCCTCTACGACGCATTTCTGGTGAAGCTCAGCTCCACGGGTGTGCACCAGTGGTCGAAGCGTTTCGGTGACGCGGGGGACCAGCGCGGCATCGCTGTCGCGACCGATCACTGGACCAACGTGTATCTCGGGATGGATTTCACCGGCACCATCGACGTCGGCAACGGCAATGTGACCAGCGCGGGAAATTTCGACATCGAAGTCGTGCAGTACGGGCCGACGGGAAACTATCAATGGTCGGGCCGCTACGGTGACGCCGCGAACCAGTTCGTGCAGGCCATTGAGACGCAGTTCGCCGACGGCTATCCGTACGTCACCGGCTCGAACGCGGGTGTGGTCGATTTTGGTGGCGGCCCGATCACGAGCGCGGGTGGGCTCGACATCTTCCTCGCCAAGTTCGATTGCTTCGGCGGACACATGTGGAGCAAGGGCTTTGGTGACGCCAACGACCAGTCCGGCCTTTGCCTGGCGGTCGACACGTTCGGCGACGTGTGCCTGGCCGGCGACAATAGCGGCACGGTGAACTTCGGCGGCGCTCCCATTACAAGCCAGGGAAACCAGGACATCTTTCTGGTCAAGTTCACATCACTCGGCGCTCTCGCATGGGCTCACGGCTACGGTGACGCCCAGAAGTATCAGATTCCCGGAGATCTCGCCGTCGACATCGACGGCCACCTCAACATGGTCGGCGGCTTCCAGGGATTGGTGAATTTTGGCGGCGGCGCACTGAACGGCCCGGATCTCGATTCGTTCCTGGTTCAATTCGGTCCCAGCCCGACCGACGTGCACACACCGCTACGCACCGATGCGGCTCTGTGGTCGGCACCCAACCCCTTCAATCCAGTGACGGTCGTGCACTTCGACGTGGCACAACGCGGGCACGTGCGACTCGACATCTTTGACGCACGCGGCGCTCACGTGGCGACCCTCGTCGATCATGATCTTCACGCCGGCACATTCCGGGCCACCTGGAACGCCACCGACAAACGCGGCGGAGCGGTGAGCTCGGGCGTGTACTTTGCGCGGCTCTCCACGGGCTCGACCCAGGTCAGCATGAAGCTCGTTCTGCTCAAGTAGGCCGACCGGGATTCCGCTCGTTGACCCACCCCGGTCACGGCACTATAATGACGTCCGGCCGTCAGAGACACGGCGCGCGAATCGACTCCGCCCGGAGCTTCACCGGGCGGATTTTTCTGTCATACGCTTCGCTATAATCTACTTTCAGGAAGAGACGTAAATGCCGGTCACATTGGTTGTTGGCGGACAGTGGGGGGACGAGGGCAAGGCCAAGATCATCGACTACCTCGCGCGCGGGATGGACATCGTCGTCCGCTACCAGGGCGGCGCCAACGCGGGGCACACGGTCGTGGTGGGCAAGGAGAAGTTCGCCTTCCGCCAGGTCCCCTCGGGCATCCTGTATCCGCGCGTCACCTGCGTCCTGGGTGGCGGCATGGTGATCGACCCGCACGCTTTGATCGAAGAGATCGACGCGATCGCCGCGCGCGCCGTCGACGTCGATGGCCGCATTCTGGTGAGCGAGCAGGCACACCTCGTGCTCCCGTACCACGTGCTGCTCGATTGCGAATCCGAAGACCGCCGCTCCGCGAGCGTGGAAGGCGGCATCGGCACCACGCGCAAAGGCATCTCTCCCGCGTACGCGGACAAGGCACGTCGTGAAGGCATCCGTGCCGCCGATCTCACGCGCAGTCCCGCCGATCTTCGCAAGCTCGTCGAAGCGCGCGTCAAAGAGAACAACAAGATCTTGAAGCTGCGCGGCGCCAAGACACTGTCGCCGGCCAAAGTTGCCGATGATCTTCTCAAAGTCCGCAAGCGCCTCCTGCCCATGATCACCGACACGCGTCCCGTGCTGTGGAAAGCGGTCGACGACAAGAAGCAGGTGTTGTGTGAGGGCGCACAGGGGTCTTTGCTCGACATCGATCACGGTACCTATCCGTTCGTCACCTCGAGCTCGTGCACCGCGGGCGGTGCCGCCATCGGCACCGGACTTCCGCCGGCCGGCTTCGACGCCATCGTCGGTATTTTCAAAGCGTACTGCACGCGCGTCGGGAACGGTCCCTTTCCCACCGAAGACAAGGGAGCGGCGGGGAAGAAGCTGCGCGAGATCGGCCATGAATACGGAACCGTGACGGGACGTCCGCGCCGCTGCGGATGGTTCGACGCAGTGGCCGCGCGCACCGTCGTGAAGATCAACGGCATCACCGACGTCGCCCTCACCAAGCTCGATGTGCTCGATACCTTCGATTCGATCCAGGTGTGCACGGCGTACCGCTCCGGCAAGGAGTCGCTGGACGTGTTTCCCGCCGACGCCCGCACCGTGGCCGGTGTGAAACCCGTGTACGAAGAGTTCAAAGGCTGGAAGCAGACCACCACCGGCTGCCAGCTCGAGGATCTGCCGTCGCGCGCCATGGACTACATCAAGCACCTGGAATCGTTGATCGGCTGCCGCATCCACCTGGTGTCGCTCGGACCCGAGCGCTCCGCGATGCTGCAGATTCCGCACGTCAAGACACCCGCGGCGAGAGTGTAGCCGCAACCATCCTGTGGCAGTTTGCGTTGTCAGTGGTGCCAGCGGCCTGGTAGGCCGCGAAGTCGTCGCACAGCTCGTCCGTTCCGGACATGACGTGCGCGCATGGCGCAGCTCCGCGTCGTCGGCCGCATCTCCCAACGATCAGTATCAGCAAGTCCGGCTCGCGACGCCCATCGCCGTGGTCGAACCGCTGTTCGCCGGCGTGGACGCGTTCGTTCATTGCGCGTGGGATCTCCAGGTTTCGTCATGGGACGAAATCGAACGCGTGAACGTGGACGGTTCCATCGCCTGGTTCGAAGCGGCGGCGCGCGCCGGCGTGAAGAGGCTCATCTTCGTATCCTCGGTGAGCGCGTACACGGGCTGCCGCTCCATGTACGGACGCTCGAAGCTCGCGGTGGAAGAAGCGGTGACGCGCCTCGGTGGTATGAACGTCCGGCCCGGCATCGTGCACGGCGATCCGACGGCGGGCGTGTACGGACGGCTGTGGCAGAGCACGAGCGCGTCCGTCATTCCGCTGATCGATGGCGGACATCAGGGCATGCTGACCGTTCATCGCGAGGATCTGGCCTTCGCCATCAACCGCATTCTCGATGATTACATGCACTGGAAAGGGCGCACGATCGTGATCGGCCATCCGGAGTTGATCACCCTGCGTGCCATGCTGGAGCGCATGCTCGAGGCACGGGGGCGCAGCGCGCGCTTCGTGACGGTTCCATCGCGGCCCGTGTTGCTCGCCCTGCGCTTCTTTGAACGCGCTGGCGCGCGTTTGTCTTTCCGCTCCGACAGCCTCGTGACCCTGAGGGGCGAAGAGCCGCGCGTCGATCGTGGCGTCCTGCAGGAGCTCGAGGTTCCGTTCCGCTCGCTCGACGACGCGTTGAAATCGTGAGCACGAATCGCGAGTGCGACGCGCTGGCGCGCTACCTGGTGGGACGCCCCTGTCCCGCCGACGTAGCCGACCGCTACATGCGCGCTGTCAACGAGCTCAACCTTGCACTCTCTTCCGTCGAGTCCGCGATCTGGAATACGGCGTGTGCGTTTGGTCCCCTGCTGGCCTGCCTGGATGCGGGCGTTGCCTTGTGGAATCGGAATGGCGCGATTCGCCGCCGCCTCCTCGTCATGTTCGCGCTCCTCGAAGCATGTCCTGATAATACGGACCGCTTTCTGTTCTTTCCTCGCAACGTTGTTGCACACGCGGGTTCGTTGTTTCGTCTCTTGCTGGCACCTCTTACCATGTTGTTTGGAACGCCGCTCGCTGTCCTGTGTCTGGCTTTTGGAAGGAAGCAGGGATGAGCGAGCGTGTCTTGAGCGAGCGCATCCTGGTAGTTGGCGCGGGCCTTTCCGGCGTGCACGCCGCGCAGACGTTGCTCGAAGCGGGCGCGTCCGTCGTCATGCTCGACGGCGGTGCCACGGGCAATCCTGCCAACGAGCCTCCGGCCGATCGCACCTTTCTCTCGCTGCGC
Organism: Candidatus Krumholzibacteriia bacterium; assembly: GCA_035605755.1. Taxonomy (GTDB): domain Bacteria; phylum Krumholzibacteriota; class Krumholzibacteriia; order WVZY01; family JAKEHA01; genus JAKEHA01. Next base: position 335 of record DATNGX010000387.1, on the reverse strand, counting down.
GCGGAAGACAGGACGCAGCACCGCTACTTTCTGGGCGAGCACATGGAAGCGGTGGCGACACCGGCCGGGCGTCCGGGCTCACAGCTCACGCCCACGCGCCGGTTCGTCATGGACGGCGTGGAGCGCTGGTTGCGTTTCCATTCTGACTCATTCACGCCCATGGAATCGCTCGCGCAGGGAGGACTCGGCAATGCGTGGGGGGTGGGCTGCTATCACTTCTCCGATCCTGATCTCGAGAGCGCGGGTCTTCCCGTCGCGGAGATCCGTGACGGCTACCAGGTCATCGCGGATCGCATCGGTGTGCAGGCCTGTGACGACGACACCAGCCCCTTCTG
>DATNGX010000386.1:0-2212 GCA_035605755.1 Candidatus Krumholzibacteriia bacterium | reverse complement strand
GCTGGGCGAGATTCAGATCATCAAGGCGGGCTGGCTGCGCCGCGCGCAGGAATGGAAAGACCGCGCGTGGTTCACGGAGCAGAAGAAATCGGGCGGCGGTGCATTGCTGGATCTGGGCACACCGCTTGTCGACCTGTGCATGTGGATCACGTCACTGCAGGGAAGCGCCGCGGTGTCGTGCGCGGTCTTCGGCCGCAAGGACAAGGACAGCGTCGAGGACTCGGGTTGCGCGATGGTTCGCTTCAACAACGGCGCATGCCTGATGCTCGAGGTGAACTGGAATTTGCGCGACGAACGCGATGCGGTTTACTTGCAGATCTACGGCAGCAAGGGCGCGGGCATTCTGACCCCGCTTCAGCTCCACAAGTCGATCCGGGGCGTGCTTGTCAACGTGACCCCGCAGCTGCCCAGGTCGAAGAACTACTATAAAGAGAGCTATCAGGCCGAAATCGATCACTTCATCCAGTGCGTGCGCAAGCAGAAGGAGCCGGCCACGTCCGGCAAAGAAGCGCTGGGTGTCATGAAGATCATGGATGCGATGTACGAATCGGCCTCCACCGGAAAAGAAGTCGAAGTCAGCGGATGAAGATTCGTCTGTTCCCGGGCAGAGTGCTGCCTCCGCTCCCGCTCCTCATTCCCTCAATACTATCCGGCGCGCTGACGACGCTGTGCTATCCGACGGTGTCGCTGGGGCCGGTATCATTGCTTTCGCTGGCACCGCTGTTCTGGGCGGTGCTGCGCGAAAAGCCGAATCCGCGCGAGGCGTTCCGCGCCGGCTTTCTCTTCGGCTTCACGTGCTTCGTCGGGATGCTGTGGTGGATCGTCAAGCTGATCCCTTCGGCCGACGTGACGATTCCATGGCTGATGACGCCGGCCTTGATGCTGTTGGGACTCTATCTCGCGCTGTATCCCGCGTTCTATCTGCTGGTGGTGGCGTACGCGTCGCGCTGGCGCACGGTTCCGTTCATCCTGGCGGCGCCGGCCACATGGATGTTGTTCGAGGTGGCGCGCTCACGCGGCGAGCTCGCGTTTCCGTGGGGACTTCTGGGCTACACATTCTCGGATCATCCGTCGCTGTTGCAGACAGCCGAATGGTGGGGCGTGTTCGGGTTGTCCTTCCTGATCGTTCTGGTGAACGCGCTGGTGGCGGCCATGCTGGCGTCGCACGGCCCCCGTGCACGCGCGGCGTGCGCGGTGGGAGCCTGTGCGCTGGCGGCGTCCCTCTATATATATGGAGACAAGAAGGTCGAGCAGGTGGATGCCATCGCCGGCGATACCGTGCGCGTGGCGATCGCGCAACCCAACATCGATCTGGCCATCAAATGGAAACCGGAGTTCAAGGACTCGTCCTTCTCGCAGATCACGCGGCAGACAACCATTGCACACGAACAGCACGCGCAGATGGTTGTGTTTCCGGAAACATGCGCGCCGATGTTCATCGAGAACAGTCCGACGCACAAGTCGGAGCTGCTCGGACAGGCGCGTTTTCTGGAGATGCCGATCTACGTCGGTTTTCTGGACCACTCGTTCACCGGACCGAAGAAAGAGCTCGATATCTACAACTCGTCGGGCGTTTTCCGCACCGACGGCACGGTGCAGAAATACGCCAAGCGGCATCTGCTCCCGTTCGGCGAGGCGCTCCCGCTTTCCACGCGCTTCCGCTGGATTCGCAAGATCGATTTCGGTCAGGCCAATTTTCGACCGGGACCGGACAGCTCGCCGTTGGATGCCGGACCGGTGCGCTTCACGCCGCTCATCTGTTTCGAGTCCGTGTTTCCGGAATTGTGCGCTGAAGGCGTGAAACACGGTTCGCAACTGTTCGTGAACATCACCAACGACGGATGGTTTGGCAACACGCCGGGACCGTATCAACACGCACAGATGTGCATCGCGCGCGCGGTCGAATTCCGCCGCTACCTGGTGCGCAGCGCCAACAGCGGTGTCTCCATGGTGGTGACGCCCTCGGGCGAGATCAGCCACGCCATCCCGTTGAATCAGACCGATGTGATGACGGTTCCCGTGGTGAAGCTCTCCAGCGTGACGTTCTACGCCCGGCACGGTGACGTGCCGATGTTACTGGCGAGCGCGTTGTGTGTAATTGGCGCAGTGATGATCTCGCGTCGTCGCGACGCTCGTTAGTGCGCGCTGCGCAAATTTCCCCGGCTACCGTCGCCGGCGACCGTGAAAAATCCCCCAACTTCGCAGATCCGCA
>DATNGX010000385.1:0-3475 GCA_035605755.1 Candidatus Krumholzibacteriia bacterium | reverse complement strand
ATCTCCCGCACTTCGATTGTCTTTGGTGAAGCTCGCCTTGAAGACAAACTGAAACTCGCGAATGATGGGGAGCTTCGCAATCGACTCGGCGATGGACAGCGTGAGGGCTTCGGATTCGATGACGCACGGGCCGGCGATGAGCAGCGGTTTGCCGCCGTCGCCGACAGTCATGTTTCCAATTCGCGCGGTGACGGGCACGGCGCCTCAGGCGCTCGCGCGGTGAGCCGGAGATGTGTGATTCTTTTGCGCTTTGGCGGCGCGCACAAGTCCGAAGAAGAGCGGATGCGGGCGGTGCGGCCGGCTCTTGAGCTCGGGGTGGAACTGGCACGCGATGAAATAGGGATGGTCGGTGATCTCGACGATCTCCACCAGGCTTCCATCCGGCGTGGTGCCGCTGACAAGCAATCCCGCGCGCTCGAGGCGTTCGCGATACTCGTTGTTCACTTCCCAGCGGTGGCGATGGCGCTCGCTGATTTCGTTCTCACCGTAGAGCTCGGCGGCCAGGCTTCCCGGTCTGATCTTGCACGGCCACGCGCCCAGGCGCATGGTGCCGCCCTTCTTGCCGGAATGGGTCTGGCCTTCCATCAGGTCGATGACGGGGTTGGCGCAGCTCGGGCTGAACTCGGACGAGAGCGCATCTTCGATGCCGCACACGTCGCGCGCAAATTCGATCACGGCGCACTGCAGTCCCAGGCAGATTCCAAGGAACGGAATCTCGTTCTCACGCGCGTAGCGAATGGCTTCCAGTTTGCCGGCAATGCCGCGGTCGCCGAAACCGCCGGGCACGAGAATGCCGGACACGCCGCGCAGGACTTCCTCCGCGCCCAGCTTGTCCACGTCCTCCGCATCCACCCATACGATCGACACGTGAACGTCGTTCTGCACGCCGGCGTGGGTGAAGGATTCAATGATGGATTTGTAGGCGTCCTGGATCTGCACGTACTTGCCCACCACCGCGATCTTGAGATCGTCTTCGATGGCGGTCATGCGCTGGATCATGCGCTCCCATTGATCCATGTCGGGCTCGGGTGCGGTGAGGTGCAGGAGCTTGAGCACGATTTCGTCCAGGCCTTCGCGGTGGAAATGCAGCGGCACGTGGTAGATCGACGCGACATCGCGCGCTTCGATCACGGCGCGTTCGCGCACGTTGCAAAACAGGGCAATCTTGCCGCGGATCTCGCGCGAGAGGGGCTGCTCCGAACGGCACAGGAGCACGTCGGGCTGAATACCGATCTCGAGCAGGCCCTTTACGCTGTGCTGCGTGGGCTTGGTTTTGATTTCCTTGGCGGCCTTGATGTACGGGATGAGCGTGAGGTGAATGAAAATGCAGTTGTCGGCGCCTTCTTCGTGGCGCAGCTGCCGGCACGCTTCCAGAAAGGGCAGGCCTTCGATGTCGCCGGTGGTGCCGCCCACCTCGGTAATAATGATGTCGACATCGCCCGCGAGGCCGCACGCCTTGATGCGGGTCTTGATCTCGTCGGTGATGTGCGGGACCACCTGCACGGTTTTTCCCAGGTAACCGCCCGCGCGTTCTTTCTCGATGACGGCCTGGTAGACCTTGCCCGCGGTGACGCTGCTGTCGCGCGTGAGGCTCTGGTCCAGGAAGCGCTCGTAATGTCCGAGGTCGAGATCGGTTTCGCCGCCGTCGTCGGTGACGAACACTTCGCCGTGCTGATACGGGCTCATGGTGCCCGGATCCACGTTGAGATAAGGATCGAATTTCTGGATGGCGACGCGCAGGCCGCGCTGCTTCAGGAGCAAGCCGAGTGACGCGGCGGCGATGCCTTTGCCGAGTGACGAGACCACCCCGCCCGTGATGAAAATGTATTTCATACCTTCAACCTCGCTCCCCTTTGGTCACTGCGGCACAACCTGTTCAGTCTAGCGAGTGCTGCAAAAGCTTTTCAACTTTTTTCACATCCGAGGGCACATCCACACCCACGGTTTCGTGTTCCGTCTCCACCACCGCGATGGTCATTCCGTTCTCGAGCGCCCGCAATTGTTCCAGTCTTTCCGATACTTCCAGTGCTGTGCGCGGGAGCTTCGCCATCTTGAGCAGCGCGGCGCGGCGGTACGCGTAAACCCCTACGTGGCGGAAGGCGCCGCGCGTTTCCATGGCGCCGAACGGCACCGGGGCGCGCGAAAAGTACAACGCGCGCCCGCGCATGTCGAATACCACCTTGACGATGTTGGGGTTCTCGAAATCCGCTTCCTTGTGCAGCGCGTGGCACGCAGTCACGATATCCACATCCGCGTGCTTCGCGAACACCGCCACCATGGCAACAATGAGCTGTGGGTCAAAAACGGGTTCGTCGCCCTGGAGATTCACGATGATGTCGTGGCGGAGCTGCTTCGCCACTTCGGCGACGCGATCGGTGCCCGTAGCGTGATCGGAGCGCGTCGTGATCACCGTGCCGCCGAAGCCACGCACGGCGTCGGCAATGCGCGCGTCATCGGTGGCCACCACCACGCGCGCTGCTCCCGCCACGCGCAGGGCCGCGCGGTGCACCCATTCGATCAAGGGACGGCCGGAAATGACGGCGAGCGGCTTGCCGGGAAAGCGCGACGACGCATAACGCGCCGGAAGTACGATGGCGAAAGAGAGGGACGGAGATGCGGGGGCCTTGCGGCCCCGGCGGCTGCGTCGCGAAGCGTCAGTTCGCTTCGACGACGCTGACGCGCTTGCGGTTTTTGCCGAAGTTCTCGAAACGGACAGTGCCCGTGACCTTGGCAAAGAGCGTGTCATCCTTTCCCTTGCCAACATTGGCACCGGGATGAATGTGAGTGCCGCGCTGGCGGATGATGATCGAGCCGGCGGTGACGAACTCGCCGGAGAAGCGCTTTACGCCCAGCCGCTGGCCGTGCGAATCGCGCCCGTTCTTGGAACTGCCTACGCCTTTTTTATGAGCCATTGCTGAATCCTGCCTAGAAGCCGGCGATGCGGACTTCGGTGAACCACTGGCGATGATTACCCCGCCGGCGATACTTTTTCCGTTTGCGTTTCTTGAAGATGCGCAGCTTTTCGCTGCGGCTGTGACGGACGACCTCGGCTGTGATCGACTTGCCCGAAACCAGCGGCGCACCGAAGGTCGTCGTCTTGTCGTCGTTCCACATGAGCACCTGGTCAAAGGTGACGCTCTTGCCCACTTCCTCTTCGAGGAGGGGCACCCGGATGATGGTATTCGGCGTCGCCTTGAACTGCAGGCCGCCCACTTTCACGATCGCGTACATGGTAACTCCAGAAATGAATTAGCGGAGGTTGTGAAAAACAACCGCTTATAAATACCCGATCCATGACCCCGTGTCAAGGCGGCCTTATCGGCGACGAAAGCAGGCGGTCGAGGCCGGGGACCTCCCGGCTACCTCGAGAAACGGCCGCCAATGGGCCCGTCCGGGCCTCCCTTGTCCATCCCCCGGGACAGGGCGGCTGAGCCTGTCAGGCCCGTAAGCCCCACAGACGGCATTCCGGCCACGC
>DATNGX010000384.1:0-2627 GCA_035605755.1 Candidatus Krumholzibacteriia bacterium | reverse complement strand
GCCGCCATCCTTGGAGGCAACGCGGGTCGTGGGCGCCATCGACGCCACGGCGCTGTTGCTGGCCTGGAACACATTCATGAACAGGTAGCTCGGACGCACGGTGGCGTCGCGCAGCTCCATGCGCCATACGTCGGTGCCTTCCCCGGCCTCGTCGTGCCAGTTGAGCGCGGGTGTGGTGGGCAGAACGATCTTCTGGAACAGACGTGCCGCGCCGCGCGTCTCGGTGATGAGATCACCCGACGCCACGGGCTGCTCGAGCGGATAGTGAAACAGACTCTTGATCACGGCGCTCTCGAATCCCGCTGCAGGCACGATGCGGTCGAACACCGCGACGTAATTGGGCAGAATGTGCACCAGCTCACGTTGATACACCTTGAGCATCTTGGTGGTGCCCTGGCCGTAGTGTCCGGGGTTGGTGTAGTACGCGTCGGCCGCGTCCCCCACCGCGTACACATAGCCGGGCTCGGCGTCATACTTGATGATCTTGCCGGTGTCGTATCCGAAGCGCTGCTCGGTATCGTTGACCACGATGGTGTTGTGCTCCCACGTGTCGTCGGCCACGTTGCGCGAATACGGCGTGCCCTCCGTCATCAACCAGCCGTAATAACCCTGGCTGGGCTCGCTTCCCTTGTAGATGACGAATGCGTTCTGATCGCGGTGCTGATGGCCTTCGATTCGATCCGTGCTCACCATGACCACCGATGTGGCCGTGTTCGACCAGTCGGAGCGGCTGTGCACCCAGCCCGCGCCTTCCGCCATGTAGTTGGTGGGCAGGAACAGTTTGTGGTCCCGCTCCGGATACTCGGGGTGCGACTGCAGGAAGTCGAACGCCACCAGCACCGGGATGTCATCCATGTTGGTGAGAACGTGGTTGCACCAGTACTGCGCGTACTCGCTCTCCACCGTTCCCGCCATGCCCTCGGCGATGGACAACAGGAGCTGGCGGTTGTAACCGCGCACCGGCGCCTGCGCAATCGACGGCTGATCGCCGCCGGGATACAGATTTCCGTCGCCGGGTTGAATGGAATAGAACTCGTAATACAGCGTCTGGCGCATGAACGGGTGCGCCGGATTGTTGAACATGTCGATGCCGAGCGTCTGCTTCAGGAGCAGCAGCGTGTCGGCGAGGTGACGCTTGGATGCATTGCCGTAGTTCTCGCCTTCGAACCAGCCGCCGCCCTGGCCCTTCGTGTCGAGCTTGGGCCACATCTGCTGGTTGATCTTCGCCATCAGGAACTCATAGAGATCGGTGTACCTGTCGCCGTTGGGCTGGTCCGCGTCCATCAGGTAGTAGCAGTTGTGCGTGACGCCCTGGTAATCGAAGGTGCCGGAATTCTCGCCGTCGGTGGCCAGCGCCACGTACGCTGTTCCCAGCAGATACGCATAGTAGAAGTTGTTCATCGGATTCGACGTCATCCAGTGCGCCGTGTCGTAGATGGCAAGCGCTTCCGGCGTTTCGTTCCAGGTGATGAACAGGATCAGATTCATGTAATCGACGTAGGCCTTGCGCTGCGCTGGTGTCAGCCTGTCGTGGAGCCAGTCGTACACGAGGGCGACGTTGCGCATGTAATCGCGGATGTAGAGGAAGTGGCTGTGCGACTGCGCCATGCACTGCCATCCGCACGCGACGATGGCATCGGCGCCGTCGATGGCTTTTTGCGCGGCGTCCTCGTCGCCCGTGATCATGTAGAGAAGCGCCCAATCCCACACTTCCGCACGCTGCGGCGTATTGGCCATGAAAGAAAGAAAGCGCGCGGCCTGCTTGCTCTTGGTGCAGCCGGGGATGGGATTGCCGTTGGCATCGAAGCACGCGAGATCGCGCAGCTCCTTGAGTCGTCCATTCAAGAGATAGATGCGCGGGTGCGCGGACGGAATGGGACTGGCCGCGCCGGTCAAATTCTGGTTGGGCGCCGGTGAAACAAATGACACGTTTCCAGCCGGTGCGGAATGCGCGACGCCGGTCACGAGCGCCATCGCCACGATCGCGGCGGCAAAGCTCGAGCGATGAATGCGGGCCATACGGCGCCTCCTCACGGGGCAATCGACAGTTGTGTTGAACGCTCTCCGCCGGGACAGAGGAGCCGGAATATCGCTCTCTTGTGGAAGCCGGCCAGGGCTCATGCAAAAAGCAATCCGCCGGGCACCGGACTTAAAACGAGGGGCTCGGGGGCCGGGCGGGAGAATGCCACGCACACGGCCGAAGCGCAACCGAATAGACGTGCGACAGCACGTCCTGTCCTTCCCGCAAGGCGCTAAGTGGCGCCTTGCGAGTGGGTAGCCAACGCGGCTTCATACACAGCTTGATACCGCCTCACCATTGCTTCCAGGCTGAAAAGTCGCGTCACCCGCTCCTGTCCCGCTTCACCCATGGCGCGCGCCGCCGCCGGATTCTCGATCATGGATACGATCGCATCCGCGAGTGCCTTCGCATTCGACGCCGGCACCAGCCGGCCGGTCACCCCATCGTCCACCGCTTCGGCGTTGCCGCCCACGCGCGTCGCCACCACTGGAAGCCCCGCGGCCATGGCTTCCAGAAGCGTCATGGCCAGTCCTTCCGTCACCGACGACAGCACGAACACATCCATCGCATCCAGGTAGTCGCGCACATTGGCGCGGGCGCCGGTGAA
>DATNGX010000383.1:0-2672 GCA_035605755.1 Candidatus Krumholzibacteriia bacterium | reverse complement strand
GGCGTGAGCAGGATGCTGAGCGGCCAGCCGCCGCTTCCCGTCATCATCTGGCACGCCATCATGTACACATGATCGACGTCGGGGCGCTCTTCGCGGTCGACCTTGATGCACACGAACGCGCGGTTCATGAGTGCGGCGATGTCCTCGTTTTCGAACGACTCGCGCTCCATCACGTGGCACCAGTGACACGTGGAGTAACCGATGGAGAGAAAGATGGGACAGTCGCGCGTGCGCGCGAGCTCGAAGGCGTCTTCGCCCCACGGATGCCAGTCGACGGGATTGTGCGCGTGCTGGAGGAGGTAGGGGCTCTTTTCCTGCGCGAGACGGTTAACGAACTCTGACACGGCGCACCTCGAGTCCATCCGCCGTCACCTCGACGTCGTCGAAGCTCTGGTGGGTGAGGAGGGCACCCCTCGCATCCACGATATCCACTTCAATCTTGTACTTGCCGGGATCGAGGTCGAGACGCGCGGCCTGGATCGCGCGCGGCAGCGTGGTCCAGCTGCGCGTGTCGGCGGTCTCGGTGACCACGCCGAGCAGGTTTATGAGCGTGCCGAGGCCGGTGTCTTTCTGCGCGGCGACATCGCTGGCGAGGTACTTGGCCAGCGCCCGCGCAATGGCGCGCAGGAACACATCGCCCTGCTTCTCGTGGTAGGCACGGCGCGCCTGCCCATCGAGATCCTCGACGGCGGTCGCACTCACTTCCGCCGGCTTGTCGATGCGCGGCTCCGCGCTCACGCTGGCCGGCGTTGCGCGCACAATGGCGCGCTCGTCTCGCGCCGGATCCTCCTGCAGCGCGGGCAGCGCCACGCGCAGCCAGTACTTCACGATGCGCGGATCGTAGTGCTGGCCGGCGCGCGAGTAGAGCTCGCGCGAGTACGCGCCCTGATTGGAATAGCGGTCATTGTTGAAAATGGGAAGCGTGATGGCGGCTTCCACTTTGCGCGCCACCACACCGCTCTCCACCACGACAAGCACACGCCCCCGCCCCGCTACCGCGGGCGGACACGCGGCGTGCGTCTCGTATTCGGCCGCCTGCGCCTTGTCGCCGAGACGGCGTGCATTCTCCGCCGCATCGCAGTGCAGCGAGGGCGGACACACAAGGGTTGAATCGCTGTCGTAGAGCTCACACGCGCGGCGGTAGGAAACCTCGGCGCTCTGTATCTCGCCGCCGCGCTCGTACACGAGCGCGGTGAGGTACTGCAGAAACGGATCGTCCACGAAGTAGGTTTCGCCCGCGTCGTGGATGACCTGAAGCTTCTGATTCAGACGGCGGCACTCCACCAGTGCATCGGCGGTCTGCTCGAGGAAGAGATAATTGAGAATCTTGTAGTAGTTGACGAGGACGGCTTCGAACGGATCGCCGCGATACTTGGTCATGTTCTCGTTGACGACCGCGGCGCCGACTTCGCGCGAGATGCTCTTGGTGTAGAGCTCGTCGAACACCTGCTCGGCGCGCTCGAAGGTGGCGTTGCTCGCCATGTAATCGCCCTGCTCGTGAAGGATGGTGCCGAGCTCGTAGCAATACAGGAGCTCGGAGTTGGACTTGCTGATCTTGTCGGTGAGCTTGATGGCCTCTTCGTAGTTCTGGGCTTCCATCGCCTGCCGGATCAGCGGCGACTGCGCGGAATACGTGGAGCAGCCGGCGGCGAGGAGCGCCGCCGGCAGCACCAGTGCCATCCATTCAACACGAAGGCGCATCCCCGACCGTGAGCCTTAACGGCTGTACGACGGCCGCGAGATGTACTTCTTGATCTTCTTCTGACCCTGCCAGACCTTGGTGTTGGTTTCGAGATTGATGAGGTTCAGATCCACCTGGTAGAGCACGACGGATTCGCCTTTTTCACGGTCCTCGATGGAAGTGATCACACCGCCCATCATGTAGTCGGCGCCGTGTTCCTTGCCCCACTGCTTCATGGTCTCTTCGCTCGCGTTCTGCTGCTGATCCGAACGCTCGCCGCGGACCTGCTCGCGCTCCTCGGCGCTGGCCACCATCTCGGCCTGGCCGGAGTTGATGAACGCGCGCTCGATGTCACCGATGAAGGTGTCGGTCGCAATGTGTTCGGTGGTCTTGTTGCGGATGGTTCCCACGATGATGGTGGGATTCTTGCCCTTCGCGGTCACGTGGTTTGCCTTCCACGGGCGCGACATGCAGTCCGCGATCATCTCTTCCGAGACGAGACGTGAATCGGTGTCGTTCCAGCGACCGGAAAGATCGACAGTCTCGTTGGGGTCGATGCGCTCGACCTTGGTGGCCCCCGAACAGCCGGCAAGCATGACCGCCGCCGCGAGGACGTAAACGTAACGCTTCATCGCTATTGCCTCCCTTGATGGAACGGATGTGCCAGGCCGGAGCATCGCGCCAAAGCGACGGCCGTGTCAACGACAGCGCGGCGAAGCCGCGCCCCTGACGAGGAAAACCAGCATCACGAGGTCATAAGCGGTATGGGCGGCCATGGCTGCCTCGAGACCCTGCCAGCCGCGCAAGGCAGACAGGCCGATGCTCGCCGCATAAAGAAAGCCCGCAAAGGCGAGGCTGTTCCGGTCGCGAATCTTGATGGCCCCGTGCACGATGACAAACCCGAGTGCTGTGAACCAGGGCCCCACCAACGGGTCGAGCGCTCCCCGGAAGAAAAACTCCTCACCGACGCCGGCAGCAAGCGCGACGATCA
>DATNGX010000382.1:0-3571 GCA_035605755.1 Candidatus Krumholzibacteriia bacterium | reverse complement strand
GCGAGGGATTTGCGTCGTACGCCGAGATCCTCTACTTCGAAGCGCGCAAAGCCCAGTTTCCCGGGCGTTACGAAGCAGTGAGCGAAGGGCAATACCGGAGCGCGCGCCGCGCCACCGGCACGCTCGTGCTTGAGGACACCACGAATGTGAACGACATGTTCGACGGCTATCGCGTTTATGCGAAGGGGAGCATGGTTCTGTACATGCTTCGTCATATGGTCGGCGACAATGTGTTCAAGCAGATCATGCAAACCTATGCCGCCGATCCCGCGGTGCGCTACGGAAACGCGGTGACGGAGGACTTCCAGCGCGTGGCCGAGCAGGTGTCGGGCCTCGACCTCGACGCGTTCTTCAGCCAGTGGGTGACGACGGGCACGGGATACCCGCGCTACGCGGCGGCGACGTCGTGGAAGGACGTGGGCGGCGGCAATTATGAAGTAAAGGTGACGCTGCAGCAGCAGCAGACGTCGTCGCAGTCGAACGTGAGTGTGTTCAAGATGCCGGTCGATATCGTCGTGTACGACATGTTGCCGTCCGATTCGCTGGTCGAAATTCATCGTGAGACAGTGCAGAACAACCTGCGCTCGCAGACCTTCACGTTCACCGTCGCGCAGGCCCCGTTCCAGGTGCTGGTTGATCCCGACAAGAAGATCCTGCGCAGCGACAGCGTGGTTGCGCTCGCGGCCAACGTGCCCGCGTACCCGGCCATTTCATTGCTGAGCCCGGTTCCCACCAAGGGGGGGCTCACCGTCCAGTACACCGTCGACCGCGACGGCCCGGTGGATGTGCATGTGTATGACATCGCGGGCAAGCGCGTGCTCACCGGGCGCACCACCGCCGAGAAGGGCCTGCAGTCCTTCGACCTGGATACGGGCACGCTCGCCTCGGGTGTGTACTTCCTCCGGTTGTCATCCGCACAGGGAAGCAGCCATAGGAAATTTGTTGTGCTAAGATAGGGGCAAGGCAAGTGCCGCGCCCTTCCTTCCTGAACGCGACGCTACGCGTCGTGTAAGTCCCGGCACACTGCTTGCCGTATTCCTGATGCTCATCCCTTGAAGCGCCCGCCGCGGTGTGAAGCGCCCCCATGCGCCGCAGCGTGCAGATCGGAGCGTCATCATGCACGGCTCAGTGCTTTCCAGTCGCCGTTTCCTCTTCGTCGTCTTTCTGCTTCTCGTCGCGTTGTTATTCACCGCGCCGCGATCCCATGCGCAGTGCGCGGAAACTCAATTCCAGAATTACACCGGTGGCGGAGAGGTGGTGTGTCCGTGCTTCGTCGCCAACGAGCAGGCGGGCGCCGTTTTCACACTGCCGTCGAACGTCTATCCCATCGAGATCCTGAAAGTGGGCATCGGGTGGGGTTCCCAGTTTGGAGGAAGCGGACAGACGCTCGGCGAAGCCATCAACATCTACGCCGGCGGCCTCCCCAATCCGGGAGCGCCCATCTTCTCGCTGGTGGGACCGCAGCTCACCGACGGTGCCATCAATGAGTTCAATCTCGGTCCCTTGCCGGGCGAGATCGTAATTGCGTCGGGTCCGTTCACGGTGGCGCTCGAATTCAACTCCGACAACGCCGGCGACCCCTTTGCGGCCAGCGTGGTGCACGACGGCAATGGCTGTCAGGCCAACAAGAACGTCGTATTCGCCATTCCGGGCGGATGGCAGAACGCGTGCGCCCTCGGCGTTACCGGCGACTGGGTGATCTACGTGAAGTACCGTTCACTCAAGGTGACGGCGGCGGCGAGTCCGCCCTCGGTGGCCTTCTCGGGCGTGCCGGCCTTTCAGACCACATGCAATACGGTGAACATCAACAACACCGGCTGCGGGACGATGACAATCAAGAGCATCACCGGCTGCGGCACGACACCGTTCAGCGTGGATACCACGCTCACCGCGCACAGTATTGCGCCCGGTGGCAGCACCACCATGCAGGTGTGCGTCACGCCGTCGAGCAACACGCCCGCGAACTGTTCCGTCACGGTGAAGAGCAACGCATCCAACACTCCCACCACGATCAGCGTGAGCCTGGACGGCGTGACAGCGGTGGGATCACCCGCGTTCAACGCCTACGACATCGTTGCCGTGGTGCCGAACCCGTTCAACCCGCAGACGTCGATTCATTACTCGTTGCCACGCGAGCTCTCGGTGACGGGAGAGATCTACGCGATCGACGGCAGTCGAGTGGTGACATTATTGAGGGGAGAGGCGCGCCCGGCCGGTGCGAACGAGGTGCGATGGGATGGTCGTAATGCCAGCGGACAGCGCGTGGCGTCCGGCGTGTATCTCTTCCGCCTTACCACCACGCTGGGTGCGCGCGTTGCTCGTCTGGTGCTGTTGGAGTAGTGCTAGTGCCCGAACGTCGCCTTGAGGTGCCCGAGCGACATGCGTCTCGGCGCGTCATCCGGCAGCCATATGTTGTCGATCGGCGCGGCGGTTGCGGCGTTGCCCATGGGGGGAAGTCCCAGCGCAGCGCAGATCGTGCGCAGAACATCATAGTGGTCGACCTGGGACGTGTGCGCGTACCCCGGCTTCACCAGCGGTCCCGAGAACACCGTCAGAATGTTGTTCTCGCTGGCAGCGTCGTCTTCGTCCCATGTGAGAATTACCGCACCGCGCGGTCCCACCGCTGTAATCAGCACCGGCATGATGCCGGACAGCCACGTATCTCCCGTGTCCACCGGGCAATCGTGTGTGCTGTTGCACTGATTGGGAACCACGAACGCAAGTCGCGGAAGTTGTCCCGCCGAGATGTCCGCGAACAGATCGCTGAGCGGCCGCTCGTTCATGTGGTCGAGGTTCCCAAAATCCGTCCAGGGCGCGTGCTTGCGCTGGTAGCCCGTCGACGAGCACACGTCGCTGCCCGCGGCGGGCAAATCTTCGCAGTATGAGCGCCACGAGACATTCGCCGCCTCGCAGGCCTGACCCAGGTTCGCCACCATGAAGGGTGAACCCGCCGGCGGACAGTTGTTGTTAGTCATCCCCAGGGTCGACCCCGCCCACAGACACAGATAATTGGGAAATGACGGATGTGTAATCGCGTAGGACTGCGTGCACACGCTGGAGCTCGCGATCAGACTTGCGGTGTACGGCTTGAAGCGGACCTGGTTGTAGCTGTGATTCTCCATCACGACCACGACGACGTGGTCGAGCACGGGCACCTGGGCCCGCGCCGGTGTGGAGAAGGCGAGTGCGCTGAGCAGCGCGGCGATGCGGATGAGCTTCATGATGTGGACTCCAGGCGCTGATCGTATCTGCCCCGCAATATTAGCACAAATGCCCCGGCCTTACGCGCCGCGGTATTTCCTGATCATGTGCCCGGCACCCCCTGGACCTGCGAAAGCAAAACCGGTTCGAGCGGATTGGTCACGTCGTAGATGTAAACGTTGTCCTGGCTCATCACGAACAACGTGTTCCCGGACCAGATGAAATCGCGTGTGGCCAGGGTCGGCCAGTTCGCCTTCACCTCGGGCGCATCCGGTTTGCTCACATCCAGCAGGGAATAGCCGCTGTCACCATGGCTCAGGAACAGCTGCGAGTTCTGCACGGCGAGGCCCCATGGCGTCGTGATCGGCTT
>DATNGX010000381.1:0-2201 GCA_035605755.1 Candidatus Krumholzibacteriia bacterium | reverse complement strand
CAAAGACGGCTGGAGCGACCTCACGGCGCCGTGCGAGCAGACCAACGACGCGCGCGTGTTTCTCAGCAACAACGGCACGTTTTCCAATCCGCCCACCAAGGTGACAATCACCAACGGCGCCATTCCCAGTCCCAACGAAGGTGCTGACTTCGACAACGACGGCAATATCGATCTTGTGATCGGAAACACCGGGGGCGACAAGGCGAGCGTCCTTTTTGGAAACGGCCTCGGCGGTTTCCCATCCGCGCGCAAGATATCGATCACGACCGGCAATACCGTGCGCGGTGTGGGCACCGGTGATTTCAACGGCGATGGTTGGGACGACTTCGTGACTGCCAATCGTTTCGCGAACGCAAGCGCGGGCAATCTTTCCATCGTGCTCAACAACGGCGACGGCACCTTCGCGACCCCGGTCACCAAGGAGACCGGAAAAGCCGGCGAGTACACAATTGCCATCGCCGACGCCAACAACGATGGCATTCCGGATATCTTCTGCGGTTGTTTCGCGTCGCCGTACTGGATGGTGCTCCTCCTCGGCGACGGTAACGGTGCATTCAGCGTCTCGACGTCGATTGCCGAAGGCGGCAGCCCCTGGCAGACCGTGGTCGGCGATTGGAACGGCGATGGCAATGTGGATGTCGCCAGCTGCAATTCGAACACGAACAACATGGGCATCATGACCGGCAACGGTAATGGCGGTCTCTCCGCGGTGGTGTTGGTTGCGACCAACTCGTTCCCGCTCGCCATCGATGCGGGCGACATCGACGGCGATGGCGACCTCGAGCTGGTGACGAGCTGCTACACGGCGGCCAAGTGGAACATCTTCCCCAACGCCAGTGGCACGTTCTCGGCGGTCACGAAGCTGACGCTCAACTCGAGCTCCGCCGGCTCGTGCGCAGTGCTCCATGACCGCGACAACGACGGCGACCTGGATCTTTCCGGTCTCGACGAGGTCGATGACTGGATCTACTTCTACGAGAATCCCGGCACCACCTCGACAAACGTGCCGCCGCCGGTTCCGATCATGCAGCTCTTGCAGAACCATCCCAATCCGTTCAACCCCTCGACGTCGATCCGCTTCGAGCTGAAGCAGAACGCCAACGTGACGCTCTCGGTGTATGACGCCGCGGGTGCCTTCGTATCCACCATCGCGGCGGGGCCGTTTGCGCGGGGACCTCACGACGTCATCTGGAACGGGACCAACTCCCAAGGGGCGCGCGTCGGATCGGGCGTGTACTTCTACCGCCTGCAGTCCTCGGGCAAGACCCTCACGCGCAAGATGGTGCTTCTCAAGTAGGAATCAGCCGGTCTAGAGTCTCCGTGTGCGGAGTCTCTGGGACGACAGTGAAGCGAAAGCGCGCGGCAAAGACGCGCTTTCGCTGCGCGTCTATACCTCGCGTCTGATCGGACGCGAGCCGTCCCTCGTTCTCCAGGGCGGCGGCAACACCTCGGTCAAGACCCGTGGCGCCGACCTCTTCGGCGAGACCACCGACCTCCTCTACGTCAAGGGCAGTGGCTGGGACCTGGCGGGCATCGAGCCCGCGGGATTCGCTCCGCTGCGGCTCGAGGCGGTTCGCCGCATGGCCGAGCTTCCGTCGGTCACCGACTCCAAAATGGTGGCGATGCTGAAGTCGCTTTCCATCGATCCCGACGCACCCGCGCCGTCGGTGGAGGCCATCCTTCACGCCGTCATTCCGTCCGCCTTCGTCGATCACACCCACGCCGACGCCGTCGTCACCATTACCAACACACCGGACGGCATGCACCGGATCGGCGAGATCTACGGCGACCGCATTTTCATCGTGCCCTATGTGATGCCGGGCTTCGAGCTCGCGCGCGAAGTCTACGAGATGACGCGCGACGTCGACTGGGCCGAGCTCGAAGGCATCATTCTGATGAATCACGGCGTGTTCACATTCGGCGACGACGCACGCTCGAGTTACGAGCGCATGATCCAGATCGTGTCGGAAGCTGAGGACTATCTCGACACACACGCGCCACTCGAAACCTCCTCAATCGACGCGGAAGAGGCGCGTGCAGCCGACGTTCTTCGCCTGGCCCGTGCTCGCCGCGCGGTGTCGCTCGCAGCCGGGGGGACAGTATTCGCGCGCTTCGACCCGACCGCATCGTCATTCGCTTCGCGCCCCGACGCTCCCGAGCTGGTGTCGCGCGGGCCGCTCACGCCCGACCATGTAATTCGG
>DATNGX010000380.1:0-21079 GCA_035605755.1 Candidatus Krumholzibacteriia bacterium | reverse complement strand
GCCCACGTCATGAAGGGCTTCTGGCGCACGCAATGATGATGGCGCGGACGCGATAGCGACGCGGCGCGCGCGCAACAACGGTGCGGGGGCGTACTGCAGTGATGACGTCGCGGCGCACGCGAGCGGCGCGGCGCGCACGTTGCTCGAGCGCTCGCGAGCTACGCTGACCCGGCGTTGCGACCCCGGAGATAATCCTCGGCTTCGCGCGCCACGACGGCCGGTTCGAGCGCGCGCAGATCTCCTCCCGGCGCGCGTACCATGCGCAGGCCCGGGCTGCGCGGCGCCCAGCGCACGGGGTCGGTGAGACCGAAGATTGCGAGCACGCGCGCGCCCGCGGCACAGGCCACGTGCATGACACCGGTGTCGTTGCACAGAACGAGATCGGCGCGTTTCAACAAAGCAGCGACATCGGTGATGGAGCGGCCCTTCACGATGGTTCCCTGCACATCACACGCGTTCGTGAATGCTTGAACGGTGGACGCATCGGCAGGTCCCTGCACCACGACCAGGGTGAGCTCGCGGGCGCGGCCGAGCAGGTTGACGACGGCGGCGAAATTCTCCGGCTTCCAGATGTTTTCCATTTTCCCCGCGCCGGGGTGCACGGCGAGCTTCACCGTGCCTTCGCGCCAGCTCTCGCTGGCGTGCAATGCCCAGCGCTCGCTTTCGTCACCCGGCACAATGAGCGGCGAAAGATCATTGGTGGTGATCCCGACGTAACGCAGCGGAAACAGATTGTGCTCGGCCTCGTTCATGGTGGCCAGCTGCTCCGGCGCGGGAAGCGGCAGGGTGATGTTGAGGTAGCTGCCGGTGAGATCGCCGACCCGGGCCGATGTGGATCCGATGCGTACGCGCGCACCGGAAAGCACACCCAGCATGAGCGTCGTGAATGAGAACGACACCGTGTGCAGCACAATGGCGAGATCGAATTTTTGGCGGCGAAGGGCCCGCAGCATGGCGAGGTGCGAACCGGGCCGGCGCTTGTCGTAAGTGAACACGCGGTCGACGAAGGGGCTGTTGGCGAGCACACCGTGGTTGAGGGTCGAAGTGACGATGCCGATGGTGGCGCGCGGATAGGTTTCGCGGATGGCGCGCAGTGCCGGTGTCGCAAGCATCATGTCGCCCATCTGGTTGTGCTGTCTCACCACCAGAATGCGCTCGAAGCGCTGCGCGCGAAACTCATCCACACCCATGCGCCGTGCGCGCAGGAAGCCGCCGACGAACCGCATCAGTCCGCGCTTGGCCGAGCGCTCGAGCGTCTTTACGCGCCCCACCCTGTCACCACTGCTTTTTTTTGGCGCGCTCGCGGATGCCGGTGAGAATGTCGAGATAGCTCTGATAGCGCGAAGCCGGAATGCGTTCCTGCTCGACCGCTTCTTTCACCCGGCAACCGGGCTCGTGCGAGTGCGTGCACGGGTTGTAGCGGCAGGGACCTTCGATATGGCGGATGTCCGGGAAGCATCTGACGACCTCGTACTCGTCGGTGCCGGGGAAACTGAAGGTCTGCATGCCGGGTGTGTCGGCGAGAAAGCCGTCGCGAAAGCGGAATAACTGCGAGTTGGTGGTGGTGTGGCGGCCGCGACCGGTCTTTTCCGCCACATCATCGACGACCAGGTCGAGCTCGGGGTCGAGCTGGTTGAGCAGCGAGCTCTTGCCCACGCCGGATTCGCCCGCGAAGGCATACACGCCGTCTCCGAGCCGCCCGGTTAGCTCGGCCATGCCCTCACCGGTTTCCGCGCAGGTTGGAATCAATTCATACAAGGACGGCGCGTAGGCCGCGCGAAGCTCTTCCCACTGCCCCGGCTCGGCGAGATCCATCTTGTTGATCACGATGCACGGACGAATGTGTCCCCACTCGGCCGCGGCCAGCACGCGATCCACGAACCCGTAACGAAGGGGCGGGTCCGCGGTGGCGGCCACCACGAAGAGCCGGTCGATATTGGCGACCACCACCCGCTCGCTGCCGTCGCGGTCGATGTAGCGGGAAAGCCACGAATTCCGGGGGAGCACCTCTTCCAGGGAGCCTACGCCGGCCGATTCGCGCAGAACCGTCACCCGGTCGCCGGCCACCACGGCCAGCGCCGACTCCCGGACCCGGGAACGCCCGCGCTGCGAGCAGGCCACGGTCTCCTGCCCGATACGCACCCACACTTCACCCCCGGTGACGCGGACGACGAGGCCGTTTTCGAGACGTTCTTGCATGGGCAATCGTGTTGAACTAGGATGGTCGCAAGGAACCTGTGGAATTGCGTTGAGGATATCCGCAGTTTCTGGTAATTTCCAGCCATTCATGCACATGCGCCGGACTGGCGGCAATGTTACATGGCACCATCTCTGATGACATCACAAGAGCTCGCGTCTTACTTCAAGCCCTCTCTCTGCATTTTCGACCTCAAGGCGGCCAACAAGCGTGATGCGCTCGCCGAAATGGTCGAAGCTGTATGCTCGGATCGCGACATTCGCGACCGTGGCCTCATCCTTGAAATGCTCCTCAACCGCGAAAGCCTGGGCAGCACAGCCATCGGCAAGGGTGTTGCGTTTCCGCATGGACGCACGCTCGCGGTGCGCGAGCTCTCGATCGTGTTTGCGCGCTCGGCAGCAGGAATCGATTTCGATTCGACGGACAAAAAGCCGACGCACGTTTTCTTTCTCATCATCGCGCCGCCTCAGGACCGCGACAATCTATACCTTCAGGTGCTCGGCCGTGTCGTCGACCTGATCAAGGACGACGGCTCGCGCGACCGCATCGCGACCGCGCAGAGCTTCGACGAGCTGAAGGTCATCATCGAAGGGCAGGGCCTTTGACAGACCATCCGACCAAGAAGCAGGACCAGGTTCGATTGCTCGTCGCACTCCAGGATCTGGACCACATGATCAAGGACGTGGGGGACGCCACACACGCCGCCAAGATGCAGGAAATGGGCTTCCCTCAGGACGGGATCGAAGAGCTGCGCAAAGCCCGCGCCGAGATCACCCAGCACGTCAAGCCGCAGTTGCTCACCCGCTATCAGCGCGTGTCGAGCAGCTACGAACGCACCGTCGTTCCGGTCGTGGGCGATCTGTGCACGGGCTGCCTCACCAAGGTTCCCACGTCATTCCGCTACGAGAAAAACGCGGTCATGACGTGCGAGAACTGCGGCCGCATTCTTTATTTTATCTAGTTGTCCGCTGCAGCATTGAGCCGCAATCACATCCGAACGTAGATTGCGGCTTTCCGCATTTGTGTCGGCGTGCGATGCGCGCCGACTCACCCTCTCAAATAATTGTGTGACGCATGCGCATCCGGCCGCGCGAGCGGGTGGCGACGGACAGGGCTCCTGTCAGGCGAGCGAAGCGAAGCCTGACGGGATGGACGGAGCCAGGCCCTGCGAGCGCGGTCATGTCGCACCCCAACAAACTGCCCGCGCCCCCTTGAAATCGGCCCGTTCTCTGGTAAAATAATTTTACTCGTTAAATCCTGTTCCGGTGGGTCCGTCGCCCCCATAACAGACATAAGCGCAAGTCATGGAATCATCTATACGCGCATTCCGGCGTAACCTCGAGCCCTTCGAGAAGGACCGTCCCGCCTCGCCGTGGCACGTGGCCGGTCACACCGACCTGGTCAGCGAGCGCCGCTACCTGGTCAGCTGGTCAGCGCTGGACGCCGAGGCGCGCGCCGGTCTTTCCGTTCTGCAGTTCCGGGCCGAGTCGGCGCTCGCCATTGCCCCCGGCGGTTGCCTTCCCATTCTCGAGCAGCGCGCGCAGGACGGCCGCATCGAGCTGCTCACTCCCTACGCCGCGCCCCTCGATTTGTGTGCGCGCGATGACGACGCCGTGCTGCGCGTTCTGGAAACGCTCGCGAACACACTGGCGCGCTTCGATGCGCACGCGTTCCACGCCACCGCGTTGCAGCCCGGGCTCGTCGGTATCCATGACGACGGAGCGGCGGTCGTTCTTCCCGGCGCATATCTCTTGCCCGCGCTTTCCGACGCCCGTCGCGGTGTGACGCCGGAAACGGCGCGACGCGAAACCATCGAATCGCATCTGGCCGCGTGGATCGCGGTGACGCGCGTGATCGCCGGTCATGCCGGACCCGCGCTGGCCGAGCGTCTGCGCAATCTGCCTTCCGACTTGCAAGCTCGACAGGCGCGCGACGTGACCGCGGCGCTGGCCCACCTGCGCGGAGAACCGGCGCGGCCCGGCGCGCGCACGACGCCACGCGCCGCCGCGACGATCGATGTCGCCCCGCTCTCCCGCGCCCTTGCCGCGGGCGAGCTCGTGGAAATCTCGGGAGCGCCGCAGAGCGGAAAAACCGCGACGCTGGTGGCGCTTCTGGGCGAGCTCCGCAATCAGGGTCTCAAGTGCCGCTGGATCGACGAGTGGGATATGAGCGCGGGATCGCGCAAGCGCACGTCGGGCCGCGACAGCGAGAGCCGCGGCGACGTGTGGTTTGTCGACGATGCGGACGCGCGGCCGCTGGTGCACGCACTGGTTCTCGAGCACATCGGCAGCATGGATTCCAACCCGGGTGCGGGCCTCGTGCTTGTGGTCCGGCAGGCACAGGCCGGGGCCAGCGCACTTGTCGACGCGCTGCACCAGCGCTCGGGCCGCACCGTGCACGCGGTCACGCTCGAGCGCCACGATACGATGGAAGCGTTTGCGGCGCCGCGCGACGACGATTCCGCGCGCGTGCTGGAGCTCCTGTGTGTGGCCGGCATTCCGCTTCCCTTTGATCTCTTGCGTCCCGTGTTTCCGGGCGCGGAACGCGACCTGCACCGGCGCGTGCACGCGCTCTCGGGCGCGGGGCTGATCGCGATCGAGACGCGGCGGCTGCCGCACACGGGAGCGCCCTCGGTCGTGCTGCGCGTGCCATCGCACACGCTGACCGAAACCGTGGTGGCCGGCATTCCCGACGCGCGCCGCAAGAACCTCCATCGCACCATCGCGCGCATGGGCGACGAACGCACCTCGTTCGCACCCATGTTCGTGTATCGCCACTTCGCCGCGGCCGGAGACCTCGGTCCCGCCGCGGTCGCGGCGGTGTCTTTCCTGCGCGAGTCGACCCGCTCGCAACGCGCGCCGTTTGTCGATGCCCTCGTGCGCGACTTGATCGACGGCGGCGGCCACAAGCAGCTTCCCTACGCCGACAGACTGTTGCTGCTCACGCGCCTCGGCGACGACATGCTCGCCAACGGCCGGCAGTCCGACGCGGAATCACTCCTCAAGCGCGCGCGCAAGCTCGAGCCCACCGGCGATGAAGTGCGCGCCAACGCGCCGCTCATCAGCGAGGCCATGCGCCTCCTGGCGGATGCGTGGTCGGGGCGCGGACTGTTGCGCCAGGCGCTCGACCTGCTCGACGACGTGCGCGACGAAATTGCGTCCTACCTCTCGCTCGCCGAGCAGGCGCGCCTGTTGAACGATGTGGCGTGGTTGCAGTACCGCCTGGGCGATTACTCGAGCTGCGTGGATTCGTGCAAGTTCGCCACCAACACGCTCAACCCCAACGAGCATCCGCTGGTGGTGGCACAGGCGCTCAATCTGCTCGGTGTGGTGGCGTTCAACACCAGCCGTTACGACGAGGCGGTGTCGTACTACGAGCAGGGCGCGTTTTTGCGCGAGCGCGAGAACGATCAGAATGCGCTGGCCGGTTCGTACAACAACCTGGCCCTCGCCTATCAGGCCAAGGGCGAATACGACAAGGCCCTCGAGCACCTGCACCGCTCCATCGAGATCAAACGCCGCCAGCACAACGAGGCCGGCATTGCGGGCGGATATCTGAATCTGGCGCTGCTCTATCTCGAAGTGCACAACTTCGACGAGGCCGAGCGCCGCTGCCGTGACAGCCTCAACATCAGCTCGGCGCTGGGCCTGGCGCAGTTGGTGGCGGAAAATCACAGCACGCTGGGCGATATCGGCATGACGCGCGGCCAGCTCGACGAAGCCGAGAGCTTCTACCTGCTGGCGCTCGAGCACGCCCGCCGTCTCTCCACGGTGAGCGAAGAGATGGGAGCGCAGAAGCGTCTGGCGCGGCTCTACCTGCGCAAAGGACGCAACGAGGATGCGCGCGCCGCCATCGAGGAAGCGTCGCGGCTCGCGCGCCAGGTGGGCTCCAAGTACGAGCACGCGCAGACCGAGGAAATTACCGGCGAGCTCAAGGCGGCGAGCAATCAATCCAGCGAAGCGGTGGACCACTTCGAGCGCGCGGCCTCCCTGTACGCGACGCTTTCCAAGTATCGCCTCTCGGCGGCGTGCTTCGCGAAGGCGGGGCTGGCGTGCGCCGGCGCCGGCGGCACCCTGGAAGCCAAACGTTACCTCGACCGCGCGCAGGACCTCGTCAAGTCGCGCATCGGACAGGAAATTCCGGAAGAGATCGTCACCCTGCAGCAGATGCTGCGCGAGCAGGCGGTGCCCGGCGACGTATCGGCCACCGGTTCGCAAAAACTTCTCTATGCGTTCTACGAGCTCTCGTCGCTGGCCGATTATGCCGACGACAAGGGCTCGTTCTTCCGGCGCATCATCGACGTGTTTCGCGAGCTGACCGGTGCTTCGGCCTGCGCGCTCGTCCTGCGCGACGAAGAAGAACAATTCATCAACGTGACCGCGTCCGGCGACGAGGGCCTTGTCGACGATCCCGGGCTGCGCGCACTGCTCGAGCGCTCGCTCCAGCTCGGCGCCATCCTGCACCCGGATGCGGTGGAAGCGACCGGATTGTTTGCGCGCGCGACTTTCCCGGGGACCACGCGGCCGCCGGCGGCGGATCAGCGCATGGTGGTGGTGCCCATGAAATCGCTGGGTCGCGATCTCGGTTGCGTGCTTCTCATGCTGCCGGCGGCCATGCTGCCCCCGTCACGCGAAGATGCCGATTTCATCTCGTGCATCGGACGCCACGTCGCGGGAGGCCTGCGCCTCTCGCTCCATCTCGACGAGCGCACGCACAAGGAAGAAACTCTGGAGCGTGAATTGAGCGAGCTCAACGCGCCCGCTCCCGAGCGCAATCGTTTCCAGACCATGATCGGGCGTGACGAAGCGATGCGGAAGGTGTTCCGCATCGTCGACAAGATCAAGGACATGGACACCGGCATCCTGATCTTCGGTGAGAGCGGAACCGGCAAAACCGAGCTGGCGCGCACCATTCATCACAAGAGCCCGCGCCGTCGTCACGTGTTCCAGTCCATCCACTGTGCCGAGATTCCCACCTCGCTTTTGGAGAGCGAGCTGTTCGGGCACGAGCGCGGCGCGTTCACGGGCGCCGGACAGCGCAAGCTGGGCCGCTGCGAGATCGCGGACAACGGGACGGTTTTCCTGGACGACGTCAACGTGATGCCTGTCGACACGCAGGCCAAGCTCCTGCACTACCTCGAAACCAAGAGCTTCACGCGCCTGGGCGGCACACAGAAGATCTTCACCGACGTGCGCGTGATCGCGGCCAGCAACGAAGACCTCGAGCGGCTGGTGAAAGAGGGGCGCTTCCGCGAAGACCTGTACTATCGACTGAAGGTGGTGCAGATCGAGCTGCCGGCGCTGCGCGACCGCCAGGACGACATGTTTCTGATCGCGCAGGAGTTCCTGAAGAAGCGCTGCGCCGCGCAGGGCAAGACCCTCAAGCGTCTTTCCACCGAGACCATCAAGCTCTTCCAGCAGTACCGCTGGCCCGGCAACGTGCGCGAGCTGCAAAACGTCCTCGAACAGATCGTGCTGTTGTGCGACGATGACATCGTCGAGCCGGCGGCGCTGCCCGAAGATTTCCTGCGCCGCGCGGCGGGTGGCGGCAAACAGCTCTGGCAGTCGCTGGAGAGCCTCGCGCAGCAGATGGTGGAGTCGGGTGGATATTCGGAAGCCAATCCGCTCATGCGACAGATCGAAGCACTGCTCGCCAGCAAGATGTCGGCGCATCTCGACAACAAGACCCGGGCCGCCGCGCTGCTCGGCATCACCAAGCCGACTCTGTACGCGCGGCTGCGCGGTTACAATCGCCTGAAGTAGGATCCACGTGCCAACCACAAGCATTCTGCGCAACGAGCTCGTCGCCCATCTCGACGAGTATCTTCGTGTCGCGGAGATTCCCGACACATCTCCCAACGGACTGCAGGTGCAGGGCAACGACCGCGTGCGCAAGATCGCGTATGCCGTCGACGTGGGTGTGCACACCATTCGCATGGCAGAGGAAGAGCGCGCCGATCTTCTGGTGGTGCACCACGGCCTGTGGTGGGGCAAGCACGTGCAGATCACGGGCACGATGCACGCGCGTATCGCCGCGCTGATCACGGCCGACATGTCGCTCTACACCGCGCACCTCCCGCTCGATTGTCATCCCCGGGTGGGAAACAACGCCGAGCTGGCGCGCCTGGCCGGCTTGCGTGTCGTGGACACCTTCGGTGACTACAAAGGAGTGCGAATCGGCGTCATCGGCACGACTTCGAAACCACTGCGCCTCGCCAGCTTCGCCACCCTGGTGGAGAAGGAGTTGGATGGACCGGCCGATGTATTCGCATTCGGGCCGCAGTCGGTCCGGCGCGTCGGCATCGTCAGCGGCGCCGGCGCCATGCTTGCAGAGGAGGCGGCACGCGCCGGTTGCGATACACTCCTCACCGGAGAGACGTCGCACGCCGCGATGCATCCGGCGCGCGAGGCCGGCATCAACCTGGTGTTCGGTGGCCACTACGCCACCGAAACCGTCGGTCTCAAGGCGCTCGAGCGCCACGTCGCGAAACAATTCGGTCTCTCCGGTGTATTTGTCAATGCACCGACCGGTTATTAGATTGTTTTCATTCCAGCTGTTCCACCCCACGACATGGTTTCGTAGCTGCGGGAGACAAGTATGAAAATGTCCCGGCGTGTCGTGCTGTTCATTCTGTGCGTGCTCTTCCTGGCCGCCATCGCGGCGCGCGTATCCACACGCGATCCCAACGAAAGTCCGTATTTTCGCGGCGCCTCCGCCATGAGCTACCGCCACATGCTGGAGGTGGCGGACCATCACTCGTTGGGCGCCCGCGACGAGAAGGCTGCATTTCCCGCGGGCTACGTGCCCGCCCGCTATCGCGCCGCGGGGACCGAGACCTTGACCGGGCTCGGCTACCGCGCCGTTCGCCTGGTGAGCGACATGGATGGACGTGATTTTGCGCGACGGGCCATCATTGTGATCGCGTCGCTGTGCGTGTTCACCGTCTACGCCGTCGCATCGCAGGTGTGGAACAACCGCATGGCGGGATTTCTCGGCGCTTTCCTGGTCGCATTCGAGCCGGCGCTGGTTTCCGCCACCAACGGACGCACCTTCGGTCACGCGCCTTTTGCGGCGTTCTTTGCCGGTCTGTATGCCGCCGTTTCGCTGCGCGCACTGAAGATGTCGTCGCGCCCGGGCGCGGCTCTCGCCGCGCTCTTCGCGTTTCTGCTGCTGTGGATATGGGAGCCCGCGCGCTACGGGCTGTTGGCGTGGATGGTGCCGGTGGCGTTGTGGGGAAACCTCGACCGGCGCGCGCGCATGTGGTTTGTGATCCCGCATGCAGCGGTGATCATCGTGGCCGCGTGCATATTCCCGCACCTTGTCGCCACGCGCGCGCTCGGTGCGTGGACGACGGCGGTTGCGATCGGAGCCGTCGTCGCCGCCGGTTTGCCGCCCAAACAGCGCACCGGATGGCGCCCGGCCCTGGTTCTACTCGCCACCGGCGCGCTGCTGACCCTGGCGCTGACACCGCTTCGCGCCGGTGCCACGGAAGACTTCCCCGCCCTGCGCTACCTTTTCACGCGACTCCAGTACATCGGCGGGCGGCCGTCGTCGTCGCTGCTCTCGGACTGGATGCGCGCGGTGTGGTCGGCCGACCATGCGCCGTTGGCGCCCAGGGCGTTGATCCAGCTCTTTCTTCCCGTCCTGTTGTGCGCGGGTGCATGGCTCATCAATCGCGAGGTGCGGGCCTCGCGACAGCGCTACTTGTGCACCGCCATTGTGCTCGTCGTAGCATCGCTCGCGGCGGCGCTCGATCGCAGCGTGCTTGCCTTCGCCGCGCTTCCCATCATCGTCGTGCTCTCGGGCGCCGCATCCGCTCTCGACTGGCGTCGATGGAGCCACTCCGCTCTGGTGGCGGCGTCGGCGTACACGGCGCTGGCCGGCGTCGTGTTCGCGGGCAAATTCGCCGACCCATCGCATCTGATTGCGCGTGCGACACACAGCCAGACCGCGGACCCGGCGTCTTTCGCCTGGATCAGTTTCGAGAACACGGACAAGTCACTCATCCGTTTTCTCTCCACGCGCACGTCGGTGCACGAAAGCATTCTTGCCCCCGACAATCTCTCCGCCGTGCTGCTCGCCTTCAGCGGCCGTACCTCGGCCATGCTGCCGGGGACAACCTCGCGGCTCGCGTGCAACCGGAACATCGATCTCCTGCGCGGGCTCTATCGCGACGAGGATTCGTTCTACCAGCTGTGCAGGCAGGAGAAAGTGGACTACGTGCTCTATGCGGTCGACATGCTTCTCGATGGCGGTTCTTACTCGCCGCTGTACACATCGGGAATCAGCGGCCTCACGCCGGGTGCAGTCGCCGCGCGCATGCACTTCCAGCCCGAATCGCTGCGGCATTTCACTCTGCTCTACGAGAACGAACACTACCGCCTGTTCAAGGTGAGCGACACGGTGCAACCGGTGTTTCTCACCGATCATCCGCTCTACTACCAGAGCAAGTTGTTCATGGACAGCGGCGGCAACTTCGAGAGTTTCCGCCAGCGCGTGCTGTGGCTGATGGCAAACTGCGCCAACGGCATGGGCGCGCGCGCGCGCGGAGATCTCGACAGATCGCGGCAGCTGCTCGACCAGTGCGTGCGCTACGCGCCGTCGTTCACGCGCGCACGCCTGGAGCTCGCGTACACGTTCATGGATCTCGGGCGCTACCAGCACGCGCGCGACCAGATCGTGGCCATCATCCAGTACGCACCCGACGACGCCGCCGCCCTCTTTGCCGCCGCCTACGTCGAGGTACAGATGCAAAAGCCCGAGGAAGCCAGACCGTACCTCATGCTTCTCGCGCAGACCGGCGACGCCGCGTACGCCGAGCGCGCCAAATCACTCCAGTACTACATCGATCACAAATTGCCGCTCAAGCCGGGCGCACCCCAGATGTAAAAATAGAAAAAAAGACGGCTGCGACGTTTGGTGTCGCAGCCGTCCGAAAAATGGTGGGGGCTACAGGATTTGAACCTGTGACTCCTACCGTGTGAAGATAGTACTCTCCCGCTGAGTTAAGCCCCCGTTTTCTTTTCTTCCTTGGCCGCTTTCGGCTCCACGTAATCGTAATTGCGCACGATTATCGCCGTCTCACGATTCCGTTTCAAGCGGTTTTGCAATTCGGTGCCGAGCGCCTGCTGTCGCAGATAACTTTCAATGCGCGGCTTCGCCAGCTCAAAGCTCGGCGGCGCGGGCGCCTTCTTGTCCACACACTGCACCAGGTGAAGACCGAACTGTGTCTCGAACACCTTGCTGAGCTCGCCCTTCTTGAGGTCGAACGCAACGTCCTCGAATTCCTTCACCATCTGACCGCGCGCAAAACAGCCGAGATCTCCGCCGCGATCGGCGGCGCCGTCCTGCGAATACATCTTGGCCAGGCGCTCGAACTTTTCGCCCTTCGCCACGCGCGTGCGAATACTCTCGAGCAGCTGGCGGCGCTGGATCTTGTCCTTGTCGGTGTCGGCCGGCGAGGAAAGCAGAATGATGTGGCGGGCACACAGGCTGTCGACACCGGCAAACTTGTCCTGGTTCTGGTCGAAGAACGCCTGGCAGTCCGCGTCGGTGACGGTGATGCTGGGCTGGATCTTGTCCTTCACATAGGCGCGGATCAACAGATCGCGCTCGATGGCCTTGCGAAAATCCGCCGGCCCCAGCCCCTTCTTGCCCAGCTCCTTGGCGAGGTCCGCGTTAAAATTGGCCGTGAACTGCTTCATCATCATGTCGACGACCGAATCCGGCGCCGAGACACCGGCTGCCTTCGCCTCGTGCACGAAAACCGAGCGGTCGATGAGCTGGTTGAGCAGCCGGCCGTTGAAGTCGCGGTTGGTCAGGGAATCCACCGGCGCCATCGACACGTAGGCAAGCACCTGAACATCCTTGGTGTTGATGGTGTCCTCATTCACGATGGCGATCACTTCATTGCCCGCGAGCGAGTCGGGAAATGCGGTGGCATGCTGCAGCTTGTTCTTCTTGCTGCACGCAAGGCCGAGCACCGCGGCGGCGGCGATCACCAGCGCGGCGCGCACGATATACTTCATTGGTGACATCCTTTGGGATTGGGAGTTCGCCATGATAACAGAGCCCGCGACCCCGCGCAACCGCGGGAAGCGCTCCCATGGGGGCGGACGCTAGCGGTGCTTGAGAACGCCCTCGCGCGGACACGCGTCCGAGAGCGGGCACACCGAGCAGCGTGGAGACACCGGCTGGCACACGCGCTGGCCGAAGCCGACCATGGTGTCGTTGATGCCGATCCAGTGCCGGCGCGGAAGCAGAATCATCAGCGCCCGCTCGGTGTCGTCCGGGGTTCGGGTCTTCACCCAGCGCAGGCGGTTCGTGATGCGATGCACGTGTGTGTCGACGCAGATGGCCTCCTTGCCAAAGCCGAGTGAAACCACCAGCGCCGCCGTCTTGCGTCCCACGCCCTTGAAGTCGAGGAGCGCGTCGATGGTGTCGGGCACCTTTCCATCGAACTCGGTGTCGATGCGCTTCGCGATCTCGCGCACGGTTCGCGCCTTGGTGCGATAAAAACCCGCCGGGAAGATCGCGCGCTCGATCTTGCGCGTGTCGAGTGACGCGAGCGCGCGCGGTGTCGAGGCGAGCGCGAAGAGCCGCTCCGACGCCGCGTATGTCACCTCGTCCCTGGTGCGCAGGCTCAGGATGGTCGAGATGAGAATGCGAAACGGATCGCGATCGCGCTGGGCGATCTCCGTGACCGAAGCAAGTTTTCCGTCGCTGAGGGCCGAACGCATGGCCAGGATCGTGCGCTCCAGCACGGCGGTCGAGGGGCGCGCAGGTTTTCGGGTGCGGTCCATGCGTTGACAGGAAGAAAAAAGTAGTGGGACAATGCGGGCGCAACCATGCCCGGCAAACCTCAATCTAGCACACCCGCGCCACGCCGCAAGAAGAAGGCCGCGCCCGCGGCCGGTCTGGAAGCGGCCCGCACCCGCCTCGATCGCAAGCGCGCCGAGCGCCGTCAGAAGATGATGTGGGCGCACTACTGGTTGCTGTGCCCGAAATGTGGCGGCGACATGTTCGTGCAGCGCACGATGGGCATCGCCTACGAGGTCTGCCGCGACTGCCACGGTATCGCTATTGATGGCGACGAGTTGAAGCTGCTCCTCGAACACCTCGACTCCGGAGATACGCTGAGGGCGATCCTGAAAAAATCCCTAGAACCGGATACCACGGAAATCTGATCTTTGCTCCCCGGGACGAATGTGAGGGACGTCACAGCGATCCCGGGCGTATAATAGAAATCTGCCCGGTAAAAAAGAATTGTCCCCAACGGTTACTTCCCGCCCCCCTGGAGGTCCGCCATGAACACAGGGGCTGCCCACATTGCAAACATCGCGCGCCAGCTCGGACGCGCAAACCTGTTTCGCCGCATGGAGTCCACGCAGCTGGAGGAGATTGCCCGATCGCTGCGGGTCCAGGTCTATCGCCGGCGTGAGCTCGTGTTTACGTCGCGGCGCGAAGAGCGCGGCGTGCTCATTCTGCTCGACGGTCGCGTCAAGTTGACGCGCGCCGATCCGCGCACCGGCCGTGAGTTGATTCTCTTCATCGTCCGGCCCGGTGAGCTGTTCGGAATGCCCGAAACCGACGCGTCGGAGCCGGCCAGCGCCGTTGCTCTCGACCAGTCCGTGGTCGGGCGCATGCGCACCGCCGATTTCGAACGGCTGACGCAGGAGTCGGAATTCGCCGTGGAGATCGCACGCATGACGGCCAGCCGTCTCGCGCACGTCACCTCCCGTCTCGACGAAATGGTGTTTCGTGATGTGCCCGCGCGTCTGGCGCGCGTGCTGCTGCGACTCGCCACTGATTTTCCCGTCGAGCACAACGGCGCTGCCGCCATCGATGTCCGCCTCACGCAGCAGGATCTCGCCGACCTGATCGGGTCGACGCGTGAAAGCGCAAGCCTGGCGGTGAATCACTTCAAGCGGCAGGGGCTGATCGACGTTCGCCAGCGCGTGATTTTCATACGCGATTCCGAGCGTCTGCGCAGCCTGACGACGTAGGTAGCAAAACGTGAGCCCCGCGCTCGTGGTGACACGGGCACGGGGCTCGCGAGTTTCTGACTGCTCTACTGCGTGACCGGTTCGGTGGACTGCTGATTCAGGTCATGAGCCTGGATCTGGCGCTGCTGAATCGCCATCTTGCTTCCCACCGTAATGACAACGCGACGGTTCTGCGCGCGTCCCTCGCGGGTCTCGTTGTCCGCGACGGGTGCGAACTCGCCGTAACCCACGGCTGCCAGGCGTTCCGGTTCGGTCCCGTACTTGTTCTCGACGTAGTGCAGCACCGAATGTGCACGCGCCGATGACAGCTCCCAGTTGGAAGCATAGTACTGCCGCGCATTGGCGCCGATGGGGCGGTTGTCGGCGTGTCCCTCGATCAGGATACGACGGTCGGGGTAGTTCTGAAGCACGCTCCAGATGCGATCGACGGTTTCCTTGCCGTCGTGCGTCAGGGTCGCATCGGCCGAATTGAAACTGGCCGAGCCGTCGAGTGTGATCTGGGTCAGGCCATCCTTTTCTTCGATGAGCACTTTCTGCTGTGTCTGCAGATCGGCCAGCTGCGTGTTGAGATCATCGGTCATCTTCTTCTGCTCTTCGAGCTCGCCTTCCAGCGCGTGGTTCCTCGACTCCAGATCGGCGATCTGCGCCTTCTGCTCCTTGATGAGTCCTTTGTTGCACCCCGCGGCGGCGAGAACCGCGACGAGCGCCAACGTCATGGTGGTGGTGCGATTCATGTTTGTCTCCTTGTGGCTCAGTGGGTCGTGTTTTTGGGGGCTCCGCCCTGTTTGTTGGTAGCGCCGGATGATCCTTCCTCGCCGAGAGAATGAAGCGCGTCCAGTACTTCCGCGAGGCGGCTCGTCGCGCCGCCCATCATGTTCTCGTCCTGGGCCACTTCGAGCGTGCGCGCTTCATACTCCCATCGTCGCAAGATCTGAATCTTCTGCTCGCGCGAGACGTCTTCGCTGCGCACCACATCCGCGGGCGCACCGAAAACACTCGAGGGATCGTCCATTGCCTGCTTCAGGTTCATGACCGAAAACTAAGGATATGGATGAGGGTCAAGTCTGTGAGGCACGTCACATTCATCCGGGGGCATTGCGCCCGGATTAGCGACGGAAACCGCGGGTAATGACGAATTCGCCGGGAATTGCGTAGCCGTCCCCGCGACGGTGGGATGCAATCGATGCGAGGTATTCTGAATACGCGCTGTCGCGCGTGGCGTCGTCGAAACGCGAATACGCCATCGCGACCGGTCCGCCCGCAAAGGCCGCCAGGCATGCGTCTTGGCCCGATGCATACGCGAGCGTGGTGGTGATGCGAGTGCTCTCTACAGCGCTGAAGCCCGCCGCCTCGAAAAGCATCTTCTGCACATCGCCCGTGCCCAGTTGGAAGAACATCGGGCACACCTCGGAAGCGACCCGTTTCTCGACGATGGGAAATATTTCCGCCCATCCGCAACGATCGCGTTTCCCCCACACGGCGGAGACGGCGCGACCGCCCGGTCTGGTGACGCGAAACATTTCGCGAATGGAGCCGGCAAAGTCGGTCACGTACATCATTCCCAGACCGCACAGCACGACATCGAACGTTGATTCGGGAAATTCGAGCTCTTCGGCGGCCATGCGCGAAAAATCGACATGCGTGAGGCCGCGCTGTCGCGCGGCTATCTCGCACTGTTCGATCATGCCTTCGGAGATATCGGTTCCGGTGACGTGGCCGCCGGGGCCGACGGCGTCGGCGGCGCGAAATGTGACGAGCCCGGTTCCGCACGCGAGATCGAGCACGCGTTCGCCCGCGGTCAGCGCTGCCATGCGCATGAGACAGTTCTGCGCCGGCTCGAGCTGTTTGTGCCAGCTCTGCTCGTACGTCGACGCGGCGCGATCCCATCCGTAGCGCTGCACGCGCTGCTGCAACTTTGCGTCCATACCGTTTCAGCCCGCGGCCGGGTGTTCCGGATGCGTTCTCACGGAACGTGACCGAGTTTTCGCCCGAGGTAATACGCCCAGATCACCACACCGAGCAGCGCCTGTTTCACAGTCAGATGAACATAGCCGATGGTGAACAGCCAGCCGATCAGCCAGATCGCTGCCGGCAATCCCGAGCCGCCATCCACTTTCACGTCTTTCGCCACGGGGGCACCTCCGTTGGAGTGTGCCCATCCTAGCATTGCGCAATCATCGCGGTACAGCTACCACACGCCGGTCACGGTTTGCGGAATCAGTATGGTGGCTTCGTTGTTGCGCAGAGCGACCTGGGTGAGGGGTGCCCCCAGCGTGCCGTTGGCAAGCAGTGGCCGGTAGCTTCCGCCCAGCGCATGCACGGTGACGCTGCGCGAATCCTCCACGGAACCCTCGGGAAGCATTTTGACGAGCACCAGCGCGTGCGTGAAGCGCCGCGCCAGCACGCGATACGTGAGCGTGGGCTTGTACGGATCCGGTCCGCTGGCGAACACAAAGTGTTCGCGTGTGTTTTTCTTGCCTTCAAAATCGACGGCACCACCGGGCAGATAATCCGGTACACCCACGTCGTACTCGACAGCCGGGTTGTACTGCCACGTGCTCAGGTGCCCGGGCAGGCTGTGGTCGTTCGTGGTGTCGTACTCGTAATACGTGAAGGAGTTGTGCAGGAGGTAGTAGAGCCCGAGCGTGAACAACTTGCCGCGATCACTGCCGGCGATGCCGTTGGAAACATCCTGCGCACCGATCACACGGCGCCCACCCGCGCGTGTCTGCCGGATGATGGCTTTGACGGAGTTGTCATAATCCCAGTTGTATGTGATGGCGCGGTTGTTGCCGGTGGTGGGCGTCGAGAGCCCGTTGTACCGGACCCACACTTCTCCCCATGCCCACGGAGTCGAGTACTGGATGTTGATGGCCGATCGATTGTTGTAATTGAGAAAGAGAACGTGACCGTAGTTTGGCATCACGTCCTCGGTCCGGCCCAACTGCGCAAGCAACGACTCGGACAGATATGGATAAAACTGCTCGTACGCGACGGCGTATGGATGATTCTCGTTGATGGGGATTCCATAGTACTCGACGGAATGATCGAGAAATCCTTCCTTGTACAGCGCGTACCAGATGGCCTCGTCGGCCATGACGCCGTCCACAGGACCGCTCGCGAACGGCGTGTTGTAGTACCAGGTGCCGTCGATCAGGTCGGCGATGCGCTCCGCCATGAACTGTTTGAACCCGGGATGGGCGATGTTGCCGAAGTAGGCCGGCTCGGGAACGCCGTAGTAGTAGCCCACCACCCGCGATTGCGCGCGCGTCGTCGCGCTGGCCGGGTTGCCGCCCCCGCCCGGATTCCATCCCGGCACCATTCCAGCGGGAAATCCCGGCACGATGACGCGGCCTTCCCACGTCGGAATGACGGTATCCTCCTTGTAATGGAGATAGAAATCCTCGGGGTCATATCCGTGCGCGAGGGCCCACGCGCTCGCCGTCTTGGGGATGTTTCCGTCGAAACGATGGAAACGGATCATCGAGTACTCGAACAGACGCACGTACGGATTGATGGCGCGGATGGCATCCGGATCCGTGAAGCCGATCATGAGATCATAATGGCCCGCGCGCCACGCGTTCTCGGCCGCGTCGCTGGTGGGCCGCAGTAGCGCGGACGCGAGCTGGATGTGACGGCGCAACGCGGGACGCACCGGCAGGCAGACGCCGCCCACACATTCCTGCCCGGGCGGGCATGAGAAGTCGGTGGCGCAAAACGTGGCCGTAGTGGCCACGGTGGGTGGAACGCGCGCGTCCATGCTGCGTTCGCACGCCGCGCACAGAACAAGGAGCAGGAGAAGCCACGCACGGTGTGCGCAACGTTCGCGACTGGACATAGAACTGCCCTCCGGGGGTTCCCCACGTAGACATCACGAGTAGAACGGGAGGGCGGACGGACACTCTAACCCGGGGCTCCAGATTCAGGCAAGTTAACGGGCTCACATTTTCTAGGGGAAATCCCTGATTTTAGTGGTCGAAAGGTTGCCATGCGACGGAGAACGCATGCGTGCTCTGGCTCAACCCGGTCGCGATGTCGATGCGAACATAGCCATGCTCTCCCGGCGGCCGCACGCGCAGCCCGGCCCCCGCGTCGACGATCAAGTCGTGCATGGACGTCGGAGCCGCGCCGTCGACAAACACCGCAGCGCCGAGAATGCCTGCGAACATCCAGCGCGTGGCTTCGATACCCGCAGTGAAGAGCGACGATGCGAACGCATCGCCGTTGATGATCCCGTCGTCGAGAAGGAGCGGGTGCGCGCGCAGGAGCTCCGGGCGTCCGGGTCCGGTTCCCGCGCCGGGCCAGAGTGAACGTGGCGCTGCCGCATCCACGACACCCCAGCCGGCGCGGGCAGCCAGCTCGATGACGGACGAAAACGTGGCACGTTGATCGGCCGAGACGTCCAGCCTCGCGTGCAACGCTTCGCCGTCATCGATCCGATCCCAGACGCATGCGCCGGCGCGCAGAGCCAGTCGATCCTGTGCCGTCAACCATGTGAGCGCGCTCCCGAAGGACGCATAATTCCCGCGCTCGCGGACATGGTGGAATCCGGCGCCGGCGTCGAACATCCAGGCAGGTGCCAGCCACTGCCTGCGGTCGATGGTTCCCTCGCGCATCGTCTCGACGATGTTTGCCGCGGAAGCTCCGCCGGAGTCGTTGGCGTAGGTCTGCACTTCATCCACGAAGGCGAGGCGCGTCATTCCCTGCCAGCCGAACAATTCCGGCGTCGTGAGTGCGAGCTCCGCGCGCGGCCGGTTCTCCCACCACCGATACGACGCGGCGACAACTTCTCCACCGCCCGAGGGTGAACATAGAGACGCGTGGAGCGTGCGTTCCGTGAGCGCGCGCACACCGAACACTCCCAATTGCGTGGCGCTGAACGGCCACACGGAGCGCTCGCGCACCGCGATATCGAGGTCGGCGCGCGCGGTACCGACGGGCCGGTAGTCCAGCCGGCTGGCCGAGAGCGCCGGGATGAGCTCGAGCCGGCGACGCGCCATCAAGAGCGACGACGGCGTGAGAAGCGCATCGTCGTCGACATTCATGGCCGCGCTGATCACACCGTAACGGGTGCGCTCGAGTCCCTGCACGCGCACGAGATCGAGAGTGGGCGCGCCGGTGTGATTCCACGCCGAGAGCGCGGCGTCGTGTTCGTTCAGCATGTAGTGGGCCGCGCCCAGCACGTGCCAGGCCCGGGCGCGGTGCGGATCGAGCGCCACGGCCGTTTGCGCGGCGTCGCGCGACTGAGGCCAGCGCTCTTCGCGGAACGCGCGCAGCGCGCGCTCCGTGAAAAGGCGGCTTTCGGCACGAATCGAATCAGCGCCGGTCGTGTCCCGGGATGCGGCGACCTCTACCACCGGAGGATTCTCGGGCACCGCGTCGTCCCGGGGCGAAAGCACGAGCATCCATCCACCCGACGCCGACCAGCGCTTCTCGAAGGCGCGCATGGACTGCGACATGGCGGGCCGGCGGGCCGGGTCGTGGAACACCACCTGGTCACGCGTCGCCGCGATGATCACGAGGTAATGGAGAAGGCGCGCGGAGCCGTCCACCAGGACGATCACGGGGCGACGCTGGCGCAACGCCCGGCACAGGGCTGTGCTATCGCCGAACGACGCGCCGGCGTCGTAGCCGCGCGCCCGCGCGGCGCGGATCATGCGGTTGGCGCTGATGCCGCCGCTCGCATCGATGCACGGCGCAAAATCGCGCGCGCGCAGCGACGGTGCGCCGTAATAGCGCATCACCATGGCCAGACAGGCGCCGCCGCAGAGATTCTTTTGCTGGGGAACGAAGGGAACGTCGAGAGAGGACTCAACCGCCCCTCGCGACGGCGAGGATCCGTTCGCTGTAGCCGGGTTCGGACCCGGCCACATCATTGCGAACAGAACCGCCGTCGCGGTAAGCCACATCAAGCCACCAGAATGATAATGACGATCAACAGCACGATGATGATGACGGTGGTCGAGATGGTGACGGTGTCACCGCCCGACAGCGCCGTCTCGGCTGCGGCCGCGCGCTGCGACAGCTCTTGCAGCTGCGATCCGCTCAACACAGGCACCATCTTCTTTGCGCCCGACAGGTCGAGCTTGTAATCGGTCGCGACCTGCCGGGTGAGCGGATGATTCAAGACGCGCATGATCTGCGCGCGTTCTGCATCTTCCGCGGTGGTGCTACGGCTGACGGTTTGCCACACCTGATCCACGTTGTCATCGTGCGTATTCGACTGCGCACGCAGTGGACCGGCGAGCGTGAGGCACAGGCATGCGATCATCATCACAGGACGCATTCGTCCCTCCTGTGGTTGGAGTGGGGGCGAAAACCGGCGCGCCTAAACAGGCGGCCGGTTTCCGCGCATCGCACGCGCAAGCATGCTTATGAGGAACAGAACGAGGAATACGACGAAGAGAATCTTCGCCACGAACGCCGCTGCACCGGCCACGGCCCAGAAGCCGAAAATAGCCGCCACAATGGCGATGACTAAAAAGAGAATCGACCAGGTCAACATGAGTGTCTCCTCATTGTCTGCGCCTGGCCGGCGCAGCTCTTGGTTGAGCACCCTCACCGCAATCCGTGCATGTGCGAAATATAGGGTTTGCCCGCCCGCGCAACGGCGTTTTCCATTCGCCTGCCCAAAAATACAGAACGTTCCGGGTGCGAAATGCATAGGTTCAGCGCATCGCATCCGACGTTTCATGCAGGGACATCGGAAGGTTTCACCGCTGTGTCTCGCGAACATTACGCCCGTGTGGGGCCTTGACGGCGCTCTGCAGCGGGTCTAGCGTCGAATTCCGGATCGACATTTCAAGACAAGGGGGATAAACGATGCGAAACATTTCCTGCGTCGTTGCGCTTCTGTTCGGAGCCCTGACCCCGTTCG
>DATNGX010000379.1:0-2336 GCA_035605755.1 Candidatus Krumholzibacteriia bacterium | reverse complement strand
CTCCGACTCGCGCGCGAGGGCTTCGGCACGTTTCGCATCGGCTACGCATGGGAAGCGCGACGTGCGCTCTACCCCGGCCAGCCGCACATCGACGCCAACCAGGAGCGTACCGTGCTCGCGATACCGGGCCAGCTCGTGGGCGACTTTCTCCTGCAGTCGTCCCGCACCGACTCGTTGAACGAGCACTCGGCGGGATGGACGTTCGCGAGACTCACGCTTCCCAAAGACAAATCAGCGATCGAAACCGTCGAGAGCTGGCACAAGCGCCCGTCGTGGATCATTGTGTTTCTCGGCGCCAATGACCTGATGGCGTCGTTTCGGATTCTTGGCGACGCAAGAACAACCGATCCGGAAACGTTCCGCGCCCGGTACGCAGAGCTCGTCGATCGCTTACGTGCAAGAATGCCTGCTGGTGCGCCCGCGCAGCAGCTGATCGTCGCCACGCTTCCCGACGTCACCGTGCTGCCGTTCCTCGAGGTGCTTCCGGCGTCGGCCGACAACGGTCAAGGTGATCGCTACCCCGTGGGAAGCAAAGCGTCCACGTTCTTGATTCCCCACCGAAAGCACTTCATGCCCTACGAAGTGTGGACGCCCGACCAGATGGAGGACGTTCGGCGTCACGCGCGCGATTACAACGCAGCCATCATCGAGATCGCGCGCGAGCGCGGTTTGACAGTCATCGACATGGAAGCGGTGTCCGCGCGCATGGCGAACGATCCCGCGTTCTCGACCGCATCGTCCCCGTACTTCAGTCCCGACCTTCATCACCCGTCGTATCGCACGCATCGAATCATCGCGCGCGAAGTGATCCAGACGATGGCGAACGTCGCGGGCGAAGCGGCGCCGGATTCGCTTCCGCTCGATGAAAAGCCGCTGCCGAGCGCGCAGGAATTGTCCGGTGAGCGAGCGCGCGTGAACGCCCTCATGCATCTCGCAATGCAGGGCTTGAAGATCGGGCCGCTCCCGCGCAAGTTTGCAGCACGAGTTTCGATGGAAGCCGGCGCTCAGGGCGGCGACGAGCGCATCGGGGACGGTGTGATTGTGGCGATGGCCGGCATCGAAGGACTGCCGGTCCCCGTGAGCAATCACATCCTGATGAGAATCGGCGCTCACGCTCGCGCGACGGCCGTCGCGTATCACTCATCCGGAGAAGACACAGAGTTTTTCCCCGCGCGCGGACTGGAAGGTCGCGTCGGGCTGGGCTTCGAGGAAATCGGATCGTGGAGCTGGAGCCGCTTCGAGCTCGGCGGCCTCATCACCCCGGATGACGCGGTCGATTTCGGATTCTATGCGCGGCAGGAGTGGCACATGCTCTACATCGAAGGCGCGAGTCGCGGCTGGCTCTTCGACCGCATCGAGGCCGGCGTTCGTTTCGGCACGACATGGGGCCGGCCGGGACGAAACGGAAATTGAAGAGTCATTTGCGCGCGTGTCAGCGATCGATCTGCTTTTGGAGATGCTCGGGGTATCTCTCTCCCTGAATCGGGATGCGTGAGGCGGCGGTTTCGATCTCGTGAAGATCCGCCGGCCCAAGCTCGATGTCCGCCGCCGCCATGTTTTCCTTCATGCGCGCGAGCTTTGTCGTTCCCGGAATGGGGACGATCCACGGCTTTCGCGCCAGGAGCCACGCGAGTGCAATCTGCGCGGGTGTGGCATGCTTCTCTTTCGCGACTCGTGCGAGAAGATCGACGAATGCCTGATTGGCCTTGAGATTCTCGGGAGCAAAACGCGGAAGACCGCTTCTGAAATCCGTGCTGTCGAACTTTGTGTCCGCTGCCAACCCGCCGGCCAGGAATCCCCTTCCCAACGGACTGAAGGGGACGAAGCCGATACCGAGCTCTTCGAGCGTCGGAAGGATTTGATCCTCGGGTTCTCTCCACCACAGTGAGTACTCGCTTTGCAGCGCGGTCACCGGCTGCACTGCATGCGCGCGGCGGATGGTGTTCACTCCGGCTTCGGAAAGCCCGAAGTGTTTCACTTTGCCTTCCCGGATGAGATCGCGAACTGCTCCCGCCACATCTTCAATGGGAACCTTCGGGTCCACGCGGTGCTGGTAAAAGAGGTCGATGGCGTCGACTCGCAAGCGCTTGAGCGACGCCTCCGCCACTTCGCGGATGTGTTCCGGCCGGCTGTCGACGTCCGCCCATTTGCCGGCGTCGTTCGGCTTGAAACCAAACTTGGTGGCAATCACCACTTTGCCACGGAAAGGCACCAGGGCTTCGCCGACCAGCTCTTCGTTGGTGAAAGGTCCGTACACTTCCGCCGTGTCGAAGAACGTCACACCGTGCTCGACCGTCGCGCGCAGGACACCGATCATCTCCTGCCTGTCCTTCGGC
>DATNGX010000378.1:0-11763 GCA_035605755.1 Candidatus Krumholzibacteriia bacterium | reverse complement strand
ACCGAACCGGCGCGCTGCGTGGTCCAGCTCGTGCCGCCGTTGGTGGTGGAAAGAATGGCCCCGGCTTCGCCGACCGCCCAGCCCGTTGACGCATTGACGAAGAAGGTCGAGTAGAGATCACTCGTGGTGGGCGTGGTCGTGGTCCACGAATAGCCACTGTTTGTGCTCTTCAGCACGGCACCGTTGGTTCCCACGGCAAAGCCGAGGAGATCGTTCACGAAAAACACACCGCGCAAGGTTTGCGTCGACGGCGATGCGCTGGTCCAGGTGGCGCCGCCGTTGACCGTGCGCAGCACGACGCCCTTACCGACGGCCCACGCCAGCTGGTTGTCGAGCGCGAACACGCTGTAGAGATTCGCCGCGGTCGGTGTGGAGGTGGTCCAGTTGGCACCGCCGTTGATCGTACGCAGAATTTTTCCCGAATCACCGACCATCCAGCCGTGATTCGCATCGGCGAAGTACACGCTGTTCAACGCCAGCGAGCCGGGTGTGGTTTGCGTCCAGTGGTCACCGCCGTCGGTGGTGTGGATGGCAATGCCGCTGTTCCCGACCGCCCAGCCCTCGAGCTCATCGAGGAAATACACCCCGTTGAGCGTGGTGGTGGTGGGCGACGAGGGGGTGAAAGTCTGGCCGCCATCGGTCGATCGGATGACAAGTCCGTTACCACCCACGGCCCACCCGGCCGCGAAGGCGGGCAGGGTGCAAGTGGCTGCCAGAACACAAAGAAGCCCCGCGGCCGCGGAGGCTCGTATAAGGAGTCGAAATGACATTTGGAACGGCAGGTGCATACTGCGTACCGGCATGGCCGGGGACTTTGTCCGTCCGGCGGTGTATACTTCGGGCTGACCCATGATGCTTCGCAAACTGCTATCACTTTGCATGATCCTCGTGGTGGGACTCGCGTCTCCGACCGCGTCGCTGGTGCGTTTTTCATGCGACGACTCCGGTGCCACCACCATGACTATGTGCACCTTCGAGAGCGAGTGCGCATCGGATCCGTGCTGCCCCGATGCTCTCGGCAACGAATCGATCAGCGCCGATTGCTGCCGCACGGAAGTGTTCTCGCTCGCCAGCATGAGCCCGCTGCCGGCGGCGTTTGCAATCCCCGCCGTTCTGATCCCGGTTTCCATTTTCACACCGGGTGCGATTCTCCAGCTGACGCGCGTCGATGACTGCGCGCCCTCTTCTTTTCTGACTCGAAACACTCCGCTTCTCGTCTGACCTCGCGCGCGTCCACACGCGCGTTCCCATTCATGCCTTGATGCGCGCCGTCGCGTGGCGATG
Source organism: Candidatus Krumholzibacteriia bacterium (assembly GCA_035605755.1). Lineage (GTDB taxonomy): Bacteria > Krumholzibacteriota > Krumholzibacteriia > WVZY01 > JAKEHA01 > JAKEHA01. The sequence continues at coordinate 10,479 of DATNGX010000378.1, read as the reverse complement.
CGTGCGCATTCCCGTACTCATTCTGGAGGCAGACCATGTTTCGAACTTTCATCTTTGTCGCGCTCGCGCTTGTGATCGCCGGATGCGGCAAGACCCAGCACGACACACAGAGCAAACCTGCGGGCGACGGCCAGGCGCACGAGACCGCCGCCGCCACCAGTGTGTGCGCGGCACACCAGGCGCCGGTGGAATTGTGCTTCATCTGTGACGCGTCCCTGCGCGAGCCGGGCCGGTTGTGGTGTGAAGAGCACGCCCGTTACGAAGACCGCTGCTGGCAGTGTCATCCCGAGCTCCGCGACAAAGCCCGTCTCTATTGCGAGGAGCACGGTCTCTACGAGGACGAGTGCTTCCTCTGTCACCCCGAGCTGCGCACATCCGCTCCCTCCGACACGAGCAGTGCCGTGGTCTATTGCGACGAGCACGGCGTCAACGAGCACGAGTGCGGCATCTGTCATCCCGAGCTGGCGGCGACGCTCTCACCCGGCCAGGGATTGCAGATCCGCTTTGCGTCATCGACATCCGCGGCGCTTGCCGGCATCGAGTCGACGGCACTCGGATCGGGGTCTGCGGCCGGCGGCATCACGGCCAACGGCGAGCTCGGTTACAACACCGACCGCCTGGCGCGCATCACAAGTCCTGTCGACGGTGTGATCCGGTCGCTGCACACCGACGTGGGGAACCAGGTCGGCGCGGGCAAGCCGCTGGTTTCCATCGCCTCACCGCACGTCGCGGAATTGCGCGGGGAGCTCGCGCGCGCCCAGGCCGAGGAGGTGGTGGCGGCGCAGAACGTGGAGCGCGAGGAGAAACTCTTCGAGCAGAAAGCGGTTTCGGCGCAGGAGCTGGCGGACGCACGCGCGCGGCACCAGTCAGCGCGCGCCGCCACGCGCGCCATGCGCCAGAGCCTGCGTGACCTTGGCCTCACCGAAGCCGACGTGGCCGCGTTCATGCGTGACGACGCCGACGAGTCGGGCCTCGCACTGCGCGCTCCGTTCGCGGGAACGGTCGTGGAAAGGACCGCCACGCTGGGCGATGTGGTCAAAACCGGCGATGTGCTCTTCCAGGTCGCGGACCTGGACGTCATGTGGCTCACCCTGGCGGTGACCGAGTCCGAAGCAGCGCACATGCGCGTGGGAAATCGTGTGGACGTGCGCGTCGAATCCCTGCAGCGCGACTTCACCGGACACGTCACCTGGATATCGAGCAACCTCGATGAGAGCACTCGAATGGCGCGCGTGCGCGCCGAGATTCCCAACCGCGATCACGTGCTGCGCGCGGGCATCTTCGTCACCGCGCGCATCTCCGCCGGCGACGACCGCTCGTCGCTCATGATCGATCGTGATTCGCTGTACCTGATCGACGGCCACCACTTTGTGTTCGTGCAGCGGAGCGACGATCTCTACGAGCTGCGCTGCGTGGAGGCGCGCAGCGTGTCCGCCGACCGCGTGGTGCTGGTGGCGGGTTTGAGCGGTAACGAGCAGGTGGTCACGAAGCAGAGCTATCTGGTCAAATCGGAATTTCAGAAGTCGCGCCTCGGCGCCGGCTGCGTGGACTAGCGGCCGGTGCTGGAACGCATCCTGGAATTCGGGTTCAAGAACCGTGCGCTGGTCGCCGTGCTGGCGCTGGTGGGCGTGGTCGCGGGCGTGTATGCGCTCGTCGACCTTCCTGTCGACGCGTTTCCCGACACCACGCCGGTACAGGTTCAGGTCAACACGGTTGCCAGCGCGCTCAGCCCCGAGGAAGTAGAGCGCCAGATCACCTTCCCGATTGAAACCGCCATCGGCGGCCTGCCCGGGCTCGAGAATGTCCGCTCGATTTCCAAGTTCGGTTTCTCGCAGGTGGTGGCGACATTCGCCGACGGCACGTCCATCTATGACGCGCGCCAGCTCGTCCACGAGCAGGCCAGCAGCGTCGAGCTTCCCGACGGCATTGATCCGCCCATGCTCGGCCCCATCGCGACCGGCCTCGGCGAAGTGTTCCACTATCTCGTCACCTCGAGCGATTCGACGCGCACGCTCGAAGAGATTCGTTCATTGCACGATGCGGTCATCAAGCCCGAGCTGCGGCGCGTGCCGGGCGTGGCCGAGGTGAACTCGTGGGGCGGCTACGAAAAACAATACGAGGTGAATGTCGAGCCGCGCGCGCTGCTCGCGTATCACCTCACCCTCGACGACATCGTTCACGCGCTCGAGGAGAACAATCGCAACGTCGGGGGCGGCACGCTCGAGGTGGCCGGCGAAGACGTGCTCGTGCACGGCGTGGGGCGCTTGCAGACGGTGCGCGACATCGAGAATGTGGTGATCGCGAGCCACGACGGCGTACCGGTCAAGATCAGCAACGTGGGCCAGGTGCGGATCGGCCACGAAATTCGTCGCGGCGCGGTAGCCGCGGACGGCAAGGGCGAAGCGCTGTTGGGACTTGCCTTCATGCTCATGGGTGAGAGCAGTCACGACGTGACGCAGCGGCTCGCGAAGCGGCTGGAAGAAATTCGTCCCGCACTGCCGCCCGATATCCAGGTCGAGGTCGTTTACAACCGGAGCGATCTCGTCGACCACGTGATCGCGACGGTGAAACACAATCTCTTCTACGGCGCCTTGTTCGTGATCGCGGTGCTGTTCCTCCTGCTGGGCAGTATCCGCGCCGGCCTGATCGTGGCGGCGACGATTCCGCTGGTGATGATATTCACCGCGCTCAGCATGCGCGACTTCGGCATCGCCGCCAGTCTCCTGAGTCTGGGTGCGCTCGATTTCGGCATCATCGTCGACGGCGCGGTGGTCATGGCGGAGAACAACGCGCGCCGTCTCGCCGAGCGATGCCACGCGGTGGGCGGCGCACTCGCTTCCACAGAGCGCGCGTCCGTCATCATCGAGTCCAGCCGTGAAGTGATGCGGCCGGTGTTCTTCGGTGTCGTCATCATCACGCTCGTCCTGTTCCCCGTTCTCATGCTGCAGGGAATCGAGGGCAAGCTGTTCCGTCCGATGGCGCTCACGCTGATTTTCGCGCTGGGCTGGTCGCTGGTGGTGGCGTTTCTGCTCACACCCGCGCTGTCGCACTGGTTCCTCCCCGCCGTCCCGTCCGAGCGGGAGAGCGCGCTCATGCGGACGGCATCCCGCGCGTACACGCGCACTATCGAGCGTGTCATGAAACACCGGCGCGTGACGCTCGCCGCGGTGGCGGCGCTTCTCGTCCTGACTGGAATTGTGGCGCTCAATCGCGGCTCGGTGTTCGTGCCGCGCTTGAGCGAAGGGTCTGTGGTCGTCAACGTGGTGAGGCTGGCGGGAATTTCCATCGACGAATCGGTGGCATACAACACACGCATCGAACAGCTCCTCCTGGACTCGTTCCCCGACGAGATCGAGCACGTCTGGAGCCGCACCGGCACCGCGGAGGTGGCGACGGACCCGATGGGCACCGAGCTCACGGATATTTTCTTCACGCTCAAGCCGCGCAAGCAATGGAAGCAGGTGAAGAACCAGGATGAGCTCTCGGCCGGGATCAGCAAAGTGCTGGAGAATCTGCCCGGGCAGACCTTTGCGGTGTCGCAACCGATCGAGATGCGCGTCAACGAAATGGTCGCGGGCGTTCGCTCCGATCTCGGCATCAAGGTCTACGGTGACGACTTCGACGAGCTCGTGCGCATCTCCAATGACATTCAGCTTCTGCTCACCCGCACGCGTGGCGCTGCCGACATCGCCGGTGAGCAGCTCAGCGGACAACCCGTGCTGCGTGTGCGCGTCAACGAGGATGCCACCGCGCGTCACGGGATATCCCGCAGCCAGGTGCTGCAGACCGTGGAAGCCGTGGCCGGCATCGAGACCGGCGAGATCCAGGAAGGCAACCTGCGCTTCCCCATCGTGGTGCGGTTGCCGGAAGAGACGCGGCGGCGTCCCGAGCTGCTTTCGGCAACGCCGGTCGCCACGGGGCTGGGAGCCGCGCTTCCGCTGAGCGAGCTCGCCATCGTGGAAATGACGGAAGGTCCGTCGACGATCACGCGTGAGTGGGGACGCCGCCGCACCGTTGTGCAGTGCAACATACGCGATCGCGACATCGCGTCGTTCGTCAGCGAGCTCAAGGAACGCATCGCCGCCGACGTGAAGATGCCGACCGGCTACACCATCGAGTACGGCGGACAGTTCGAACATCTCGAAGAGGCCAACCGGCGCTTCGCCGTGCTGGTGCCGCTCACCATCGTGCTCGTGTTGCTGCTGCTCTTCATGAGCCTCCGACGCTTCGGCGATACGCTGGTGGTGTTCACGGGAATTCCCTTCGCCATCGTGGGCGGTGTGCTGGCGCTGTGGGTGCGCGGGCTTCCTTTCAGCGTGAGCGCCACGGTGGGCTTCATCGCATTGAGCGGTCTCGCCGTGCTCAACGGTCAGGTGCTGGTGAGCACGTTGCGACGCCTGCACGAGCAGGGAATGCCGCTGGTGGATGCCGCCTGCGAAGCCGGCCGGTTGCGCTTGCGACCCGTCCTGGCCACCGCCATCGTTGACGCAGTCGGGTTTTTCCCGATGGCTCTGTCGACGGGTCCGGGCGCCGAGGTGCAGCGACCGCTGGCGACGGTGGTGATCGGCGGCGTGGTGACCTCGACAGCGCTCACGCTGATCGTGCTTCCGCTATTGTTTGCAACGTGTTCACGCTGGCTCTCGAGATCGACGCCCCGCTCCACCGGGTTTTGACAAGTTCTCTGCGACTCTGAAATTGGTATTATCCGTCTGGCCGTGTTGCCCGAGGTTTCATGGACGAGTCCAGACATCATTCTCACTCCCACCACGGTGACCACGCGCACGCGCACGCGGGCAATCGCCTCGTGCACGGTGGCCATACCCACGGCGCCATCGATCCCTCCATTACAACATCCGCCCGGGGTATCCGGGCCATCAAGTGGTCCTTTGTCGGGTTGGTGATCACGGCGCTGATTCAGGTCGTGGTGGTCTGGATTTCCGGCAGCGTGGGACTGCTCGCGGACACCATCCACAACTTCGCCGATGCCACGACTGCGATCCCGTTGTGGGTGGCGTTTGTCTTCGCGCGACGCAAACCGAACGCACGGTTCACATTTGGCTACGGCCGCGTCGAGGACCTGGCGGGCGTGACGATCGTCCTGATCATCGCGTTCAGCGCCGTGGTTGCCGGTTATGAAGCGGTTCAGCGGTTTTTGCATCCGCAACCGGTCTCGCACTTGTGGGCCGTTGCTACCGCGTCCATCGTGAGCTTTTTCGGAAACGAGGCGGTCGCGGTGCTGCGCATCCGCGTGGGCAGGCAGATTGAAAGTGCGGCGCTGGTTGCGGACGGTTACCACGCGCGCGTCGACGCCTTGACGAGCCTTGCCGTGTTGATCGGAGCGCTCGGCGTCTGGCTGGGCTTCCCGCTCGCCGACCCGATCGTGGGACTCTTGATCTCAATCGCCATCGCCCGCATCGTATGGCAATCGGGCAAGGTCGTCTTCACACGGCTGTTGGACGGCGTCGAACCACACCTTGTCGACGAGATTCGCCACACGGCCGGACATACTCCCGGTGTGGCAAAGGTAACGGACGTTCGTGCCCGCTGGTCGGGCCACCGCCTGCGGGCCGAGCTGGATGTCGCCGTGGCGGCCGAGCTATCGGTTGCCGAAGGGCACGCCATTGCCAAAGAGGTAGGCCACCGCCTGTCGCATCAGTTCCCCTATCTCTCGTCCGTCATCGTGCACGTCGATCCCGCAGGAGAAGCCGGCGAGGAATTCCATCATGTCCATGAACACACCCACGACGGCTTGCCGCTTCACTCGCACTAACGTTTGAGCCCGCCATGTCCACGCGTGAGCACTGGGAAAAGATCTACGGGACGAAGAAAGCGACCGACGTCAGCTGGTACCAGCCCCACCTCCAGCGCTCCCTCGATCTCATTGTTCGTGCGGGCATCGGGACGGACGCGCGCATCATCGATGTCGGCGGTGGCGTCTCCACGCTGGTAGACGATCTCATTGATCGCGGTTTTCGTCATATCACTGTCGTCGATATCGCTCAGTCAGCCCTCGACGCGGCAAAACTGCGTCTGGGCGATCGTGCACAGCAAGTAACCTGGGTCGCCGGCGACATCACGACGCTGAATTTCCCTGCGGACTCGTTCGACGTGTGGCACGATCGCGCGGTGTTCCACTTCCTTACTTCCGAGGCGGATCGCAGAGCCTACCTCGAGCGGGTTTGCTGCGCGGTCCGCAAGGGTGGGTACGTGGTGCTCGCCACCTTCGGACCCGAGGGCCCGGAGAAATGCAGTGGTCTGCCCGTGATGCGCTACTCCGCCGAAGAGCTCAAGGCCGCATTCGGCGCCGCCTTCCGGGTCGTCTCGCACCTGGAGGAGCACCACCGCACGCCGTGGGGAACGGAGCAGGAGTTTGTCTATTGCCTTTGCGCGCGCGAGAATGAGTGCGAAACCCCGACATCACCGCTTTGACAGCCACGGCGCCGCGGGAGTAATCTTCAGGAGCTGGCCCTGAAACCGTACTGAGCACAAGGATATCCGCATGGCTGTCGAACAGAAACTCGACCTGGAGCGCGCATACAGCACGCAGGCCGGGAACTTCCATCACTGGGAAAAGATCAAGGATTGCACGGATCAGTACATCGATCTGATGCTGAACTACCGCCAGAGCGGGCATCCGGGCGGATCCCGCTCCAAGGTGCACGCGTTCGTGTCGCTGCTCATGAGCGGTGCCATGCGCTGGGACATCCGCCATCCGGAGAAGCGCTTCGGTGACCGCTTCGCGCTCGTCGCCGGCCACACGGTTCCGCTCATCTACGGCACCTTCCCCGTTCTCGCCGAACCGTTTCGCCTGAAGTACGAGCGCACCAAGGACAAGCGCTACTTCATCCCCGAGGACCGCATGGTGTGGTGGGAGGATCTGCCCAAGCTCCGCCGCCACCATGGCCTTCCCGGCCACGCGGAAATGGAAGGCAAGACGCTGTTCCTGAAAGCCAACACCGGCCCGTCCGGCCACGGCTCGCCGCCCGCGGCGGGACAGGCGTTTGCGCTCAAGCGCGCCGGGGCCGATGGCGTGCGCGTATTTGCATTTGAAGGCGAAGGCGGACTGACGCCGGGTGCCGCGCACGAAACCATGAACTCGGCGTACGGACTCGGCCTCACCAACTTTCATTACGTGATCGACTGGAATGATTTCGGCATCGACGACCCCGCGTACAGTCATTTCGTCCACGGCTCGCCGCGCGACTGGTTCGAAGCGCACGGCTGGCGCGTGACCGAAGCGACCGACGGCTCCAACTGGGATTCGGTGACGCGCGCCATGCTCGACATGGTGATGACTGACAACGCCGGACGCCCCAGCATGATGTTCATGAAGACGCGCAAGGGCCGCGAGTACGGGAAGTACGACAACAAATCGCACGGCTCGCCGCACGCGATGAACAGCGAAATGTTCTGGGCCACCAAGAAGCCGTTCATGGACAAGTACGGCGTGTTCTTCGCGGGCTACGGCGAACCGGCGCCCAAAGATCCAGTGGCGGTTTCGGAGCAGGCGCGCGCCAATCTCAAGATGGTGGCCGAGGTGATTCGCAATGATCACGCGCTTGTCGATTACGTCACCGACCGCCTGATCGAAATCGGTGAATCGGTGCCGCAGGAGATTTCGTCGTTCAAGATCGACGTCTCCCGGAACCCGACCGTCGACGCGAAGCTCACCGACTATCGCGGCTATCCCGAAGAGATGTGGGCCAAACCCGGCGACAAACAGCCCAACCGCGCGGCGCTGGCCAAATGGGGCGCGTGGGTCAACGCGTGGTGCCAGCAGAATTACGGCCGGCCGTTGTTCATGGCGCTCAGCGCCGACCTCGCCGAGTCGACGAACATCGCGGGTTTCGCCAAGGAGTGGGGCGACAGCAAAGGCCTGGGCTGGTTCAACCGCGACACCAATCTCAATGGTGTGCTGCTCCCGCAGGGCATCACCGAGTTCACCAACTCCGGCATCACCACCGGTATCGCGAGCGTGAATTTCTCGCGCACACCGTACGAGGATTACAACGGTTTCTACGCCGCGTGCTCGACGTACGGATCGTTCGTGTATCTCAAGTACGGCCCCATGCGTTTGTTCTCGCAGCTCGCGCAGGATTCGCAGATCAAAGTGGGCAAGGTGCTGTGGGTGGTGGGTCACAGCGGTCCCGAAACCGCGGAAGACTCGCGCACGCACTTCGGCATCTATGAGCCCGGCGTCACCACCTTCTTCCCGGATGGTCACGTGATCGACGTGCATCCGTGGGAATACAACGAAGTGCCCGTGGTGCTGGCGGCGGCGTTCAAGACCAACGCGCACATTGTGGCGCTGCACCTGACGCGTCCCGCCGTGGAGATTCCCGATCGCGAAAAACTGGGCATGGCGTCGCACTTCGACGCGGCGCGCGGAGCGTACGTGATTCGCCAGTACAAGAAGGGACAGCCCAAACACGGCGTCATCGTCGTGCAGGGCACGTCGACCACCAACAACCTCGTCAAGATTCTGCCGCAGCTCGACGAAGCCGGCCTCAACGTGAAGATCATCGCGGCCATCAGCCCGCAGCTCTTTGCGCTGCAGGACGCGGCGTATCGTGAGTCGGTGTATCCGGCGCACGAGCGCGCCGACGCCATGGCCATCACCAATCGTGCGCGCCGTCTCATGCTGGACTGGGCCGACGTCGGGATCACCGGCGAGTACTGGCTGTGCGCCGACTGGGACAACCGCTGGCGCACCGGCGGGACCGTCGACGAAGTGGTGGAAGAGGCGCACCTCTCGCCCAAATGGCTCATGGAAGGCATTCGTCGCTTCGCCGAAGATCGTCCGCAGCGCTTGAAGCACGCGCGCGAACAGCTCGGCAAACTGGAAGCCTGAGCAAACGCAGTGATCGGTCGCCGCCTCGCACACTACGACATCGTCGAAAAACTCGGCCAGGGCGGCATGGGCGAGGTGTATCGCGCCCACGACTCCAAACTGGGCCGTGATGTCGCGATCAAAGTGCTTCCCGATGACGCCGCGCGTGACCCCGAACGTCATGCACGCTTCATTCGCGAAGCGCGATCGGTCGCGGCGCTCAAGCATCCCAACATCGTCACCGTCTATTCCGTGGAAGAAACGGACGGCGTGACGTTTTTGACCATGGAGCTCGTCGAGGGACGCTCACTTTCCGAAGTGATCCCCATCGACGGGCTGCGCCTCGACAAGTTCTTCGACAACGCCATTCCGCTTTCCGATGCGGTCGGATTCGCGCACGAGCGCGGCATCACGCACCGCGATCTCAAACCCGGCAACATCATGGTGGAGCGCGACGGGCGCGTGAAGGTGCTCGACTTCGGTCTCGCCAAAGTACTCTCGATGGGAAGCGGCCTCGAGACGGCGGAGACCGTGGTGCGCACGCACGACACGGCTGCGGGAAAGATTCTCGGCACGCCGGCGTACATGTCGCCCGAACAGGCCGAGGGCAAGAACGTCGATCATCGTTCCGACATTTTCTCGCTCGGAATCGTGCTCTACGAAATGGCGACGGGCAAACGTCCCTTCGAAGGCGACACACCGATTTCAACCATCAGCTCGATTCTCAAGGACCAGCCCAGACCCGTCAGCGAGATCAAGACCGCCAACCCGCGCGAGCTGAGCCGCATCATTTCGCATTGCCTGGAGAAGGATCCCGAGCGGCGTTTCCAGACCGCGAAAGACGTGCGCAACGAGCTGGAAGGCCTGCGCAAGGAAGTCGACTCCGGCGAAGTGATCACCACCGGCAGTATTTCGCGCGCGGATATCGAAGCATCGGAGAGTGGGCGCGGCTCCGCCATGCGCCAATCGCCGCGTTGGATGGCGATCGCGGCCGTCGTGCTGGGTGTGGTGCTGGTGGCCGGGTGGTTCACAATGCGCGGCCGCAACCATGCGATCCCGCAACTCCCCGACAAGCCGGTTACGCCGGGCACCGCCGCGAGCGGCACGGCGAAGCGCCAGATGGCGGTCGTATTTCCCTTCCAGAATCTGGGTCCCGCCGACGACGCGTATTTCGCCGCCGGCGTCACCGAGGAGATCAACAGCCGTCTCGCTTCGGTAAGCGGCCTCGGTGTCATCTCGCGCACGAGCGCGGAGAACTACGAGCGCGCCGGCAAGAGCATGAAGCAGATCGGCGCCGACCTGGGCGTCGATTACGTGCTCGATGGCAGCGTGCGCTGGGCGAAGACCGCGGATGGCAAGGGTCGCGTGCGCATCACGCCGCAGCTCGTGCGCGTCTCCGACGACACACCGGTGTGGACCGACACCTACGATCGCGAGCTGAGCGACATCTTCGACGTGCAGACGGACATCGCCACCCATGTGGTCGATGCGCTCGGCGTGACACTGCAGGCGTCGGAGCGTGAGAGTCTTGCCGAGCGCCCAACCACCAACGTCGAGGCATACCAGGTGTACCTGCGCGCGAAAAATCTCGTGTGCAGCGATCTCGGCCTCTGCGACCGGCAGATCGTGCCTCTTTTGGAAGAAGCCGT
>DATNGX010000377.1:0-7599 GCA_035605755.1 Candidatus Krumholzibacteriia bacterium | reverse complement strand
CGTTCCCGCGTCGCAACTCACCGCCGTGGCCGGCTCCTACGCGTTCGACGATTCCAATACCGTGGACGTGACGCCCGATGCCGACGCACTCCGACTCACAGCGCACGGGTGGGACGCCTTCGCCATCGTCTCCTCGACGCGCGACGTAAATCTTCCCCGCTGCCGTGATCTCTCGCGAAGAATTCACCGCATCATGGCCGGCGCGACAAACAACGACTTCATCCCGCTTGCCGACGCATACGGCAAGGGCCTCACACCCGAGTACTTGAAGAATTCATGGGAGAAAAACATGGCCGGCTGGACCGAAAAGCACGGCGCGTTCCGCGACTTCGAAATCCTCGGCACCGCCATGCTCCGCGAGCGCGACATGACACTCGTGCGCCTCAATTTCGAGAAGGGCGAAGAATATCGAGCGTATGTGTGGGATAAGGACGACGAGCACAACCTGCGCGGCGTTTCCGGCCGCGGCCTGTCCGCCCAGGTCCATCTCGTCCCCGTGACCGGCGGCGGCTTCGCCTCGTGGGACCCCCGTTCCGGCGACAGCCGGCCGTTTCAGTTCGAGAGTCAGAACGGAGACAAGACACTACGCCTCAATGCCGGAGCGCAGGCATTTCTGGCGCAAACCCGGTGATTACACAGCGCGGTCGCGCCGGGTCATTCTCAATTCGAGGTGCCTCTTCAGGTCCGGCCACTCTTTGGCGAGGATGCTGTAGATGACCGTGTCGCGCGCGCTCCCATCTTTGCGCGCGGCGTGATGGCGGATGACGCCGTCTTTCTTCGCACCCAGGGCTTCGATTGCCTTCTGTGACGCAAAGTTGAAGTTGTCCGTGCGCAGTCCCACCACCTTGCAGCCCAGTGTGTCGAAGGCATGGCCGAGAAGCAGGATCTTGCACGCGGTATTGACATGGCTGCGTTGCCAGCTCTTTGCGTAAAACGTGTAACCAATTTCGACGCGATCGATGGCTGCGACGATGTCATGGTAGCGTGTACTTCCGACAATCTTCCCTTCCGATAACTCACGCACGACCCAGGGGAGCATGAAGCCGTCTTTCTGTCCCTGAAGCGCGGTGTCGATGTACGCGCGCACCTTGTCAGGCGACGGAATTGCCGTGAACCACAACTCCCACAGTCGCCCGTCCGATGCCGCGGCAGCAATGTCGGCTTCGTGATCGAGCGCCATGGGCTCGAGGCGAACGCCGTTTCCTTCGAGTGTGATGGGCTGGGGGTTGATCATGGTTATTTCCCGGCGCTCCGGCGGCTGAATCGGGTCAGCAGAAATTGGAACAAAAGCGTGTAGAGCACGGCGCACAGGGCAAGCATTCCGTACTGCACGATCATCTCTGATGGCTCATCCTGGTGGCGATAATCGCGTGCATCGAGGGGGCTGGGCATTTTGCCGATCAGGGCCAATGGAGCGAGGACGATGCGCGAAAAGAGTGACGGGGTTGCGATATACGCACCAACGACCAGGAGGCATGCGATGGTGGTCGCGGTCGCCCAAAACGGACGGCGTGATGGTGTATGCGGGGGCATGTCGTCTAGACTACGCCGAAAGTTCCCAACGCATCAACCGACTTCGGGATCAGTGCGCCCGGTGTGCCGGACGCTGTGGAAAGATGAAAACGCCGGCAGTCATGAGCGCGAGAATGATGAGTGACACGGTGTAGCGGGACAGCTCGAACCCGCCCTTGCTGATGGGTTTGTCGAGCAGGTCGCCCACCGTGGCACCGAGCGGACGCGTGAGGATGAAGGCAGCCCAAAAAAGCACGGTATGCGAGACCCTGGCGCGGTAGTACAGAATCGCGACCACGAGCAGCGCGGCACAGAATATGACCGCGCTTCCCAGGTACCCGAAACCCGCCGAGTCTGCCATCCAATCGCCCAGCGCCGTGCCGAGGGTTTGCGAAAAGAGAATGGTCACCCAGTAGAACATCTCGGACTTGGGCGACGACACCGTGCTCACGGAGATGGAACCCATGGTGCGATGCCAGGCGAACAGTGACAGCATGAGGAGCGCGAACAGAATCGCCGATCCACCGGTGTAACCGATCCCGAGCGAACGATCCGCGAAATCCGCCAGCGTCGTCCCCACGGTCGTGGTCGCGACGATGGTTGCCCAGTAGAGGAAGGGATTGAATTTCTTCGCCGATATCTGGGCGAAAACAGCGATCACAAAAATCACCGCGAATATCGCCGTACCGACGAGATAGCCGAGATTCATCGACATGGAGACGGCATCGCCGCCGGTTTCCCCGAGCGTCGTGGCCAGAATCTTCATGATCCAGAAAGTGAGCGTGACCTGCGGAACTTTGCCGGGAGCCTGGTCGCGGAAGTCGGTGGTCATCGTGTCAGGAATGTCGTGCGTCGCGTCAGTTCCGTGCAAGTTCAAGCTTGCAGTATTCGCTTGCAAACCAGCCGCTTCTCATCGAATTTTCATCAATTCACGAAAAGGACTTCACATGACACCGAACCAACACACGGTCGAAACATACATGGACGGCTTCCGCCACACGGACCGCGCGCGCATTCTTTCCTGCCTCACGGATGACGTGGAATGGCTGATCCCGGGCATGTTCCACACGCACGGCATCGACGCGTTCGCGGGGCACATTGTGGATGAAGGCTTCAGCGGAAAGCCGGAGATCACGCTCGCGCGGCTTGTCGAAGAAGGCGACGTGGTGGTCGCAGAAGGCAAGGTGCGCGCCGGCCGCACGGATGGCGGCGTGATGAACCTGGTCTTCTGCGATGTGTTCGAGATGCGAAACGCGAAGATCAAGAAGCTCACGAGCTACTTGATGGAAATCAAGTAGTGCCCCCGGACTGCATGCGCTCCTGAATGGCGCGCATCTCCTCGCGATTGGGACCGTAGATTCCGGGCGGCGTGCCACCGGCCATCCGGCACAGGAGAACGAGCTGCGCTCGGTGGTGAATCATGTGATGGAGGAGCTTCTCCCACAGCACATCGTGGACGGTAAGCTTGTCACCGTCGAAATAGGTCATCTCGCGTTCGAGGTCTGCATCGGAAAGTGACGCGATGCGCTCCAACGCCTCCTGGTGGATGCGGCGATACCCGGGCGCGAGCAGCGCCACTTCGCGCGGGCGCTTGAGGTTGGGCGGCTCGTCTTCGAGCCGGAATTGGCCGGTCGCAATTCCAAAGGTCAGACACGCGTCGACTTCACTGAGGTGCCACGCCATCTCTCCGATGGAACGTCCTTTTGGATCGGGCCGGAAGTCGTACTGATCCTCGGGTAGTGCCTCCATCACCTTGATGGTGACGTCGGCTTCGGAATTCCAGACGTTACGAAAGCGTTCCAGGTCGTGGTGCTTGGACATGGCGTTCCCTCCGATCGAGTCAGTTGATCCTAATGCGTCTTCTCCCCACATCCCGCATAGGTCGTCTCGTTGAGTCGAACGGCGCTGGAGAGCGACCACTGGTTGTCGCTCATCCCGTCGCTGCATGAGCCCGGCCATATGCGCACGTTGATGCTGCCGCGGTCGGACGTGGAGACCCAGTGCAGGGTGTCGCCGCTGGCGACGGGTTGCACGGCGGGAAAGCGAACACCCGCGGAATCTTCCGGCGAGTCGAAGCGCAGTCCCTCCTGGCTGATGGTCACGGACCAGAAGGGTTCATTCCCGAATGCCCGGTAAACAGTGGGTACGGTGCTCGCGGTGGATGAATCACGAGCGGATGAGGATGCGGCGTCGGTCTTTTTCGCTTTGTCACCCTTGCTGCAGGCCGCGAGCAGGGTGAACGCAATGACGGCGCATATTCTGGAATTTCGGCCGAGCTCGAGCTGGAACATGGAATCCTCCGATCTCGTCGAACGGGCACCGCAAAGATCATAACCGCAGCGCCGCTAATGGGAGCTTAGGGAGAGTCACCGATGCTCGGCGGCAAAACCCTGTAGCTCACATTGAGTCAGCTCTGGTTTGTCCCGCGCTTGTCACTCCATGTCACCATCGTACCGACGAGCATGGCCACGGCAAACCCGGCGGCAAAGTCGGCGACATCTTCCGGGATGGTGATGCTGTGAATGAAGCGAAGCATGGTGACAACGAGGGCGATGCAGGCGAACAACAGGAACAACCGTGATTTCTTGCTCATCTCGATTCCTTTCGTCTCAACACGCTCCACAGGCCTTCTCCCGCCTTGCTTGTCACACCATCCCAGGTCCCGGGCAGCGCCTTCACGAGATCGTCGACGGGAAGATGAATGGGCGTGCACTCCCCACTGCTGTTGACCCAGACCACGACGCCGTCGGGGACGAGCACGCGCGCCACTTCGTCGGGAAAGAGAAACGCATTGATGAGCACGACGGCCGCCGCGGATTTGTCAGGCAGCGGGAGTCGTGAGCCGTCGGCAAGCACGCGATGCGCGGGATTCTCGGGCGCGTGTTTCAACATCTCCATCGACAGCTCGACGGCCATTACCGGCGCAAAGTGCTGAGCGATCACCGGCGAGTAGGTGCCGATGCCACTGCCCACTTCGACGGCAAGTCCCGCCGGCGCGCCGACCTCGTTGAGCCCGCGCTTGAGCGCGTCCACGACGATCAGCGTTCGCTCGGGTGAGGTGCGCGTGTGCCAGTCAGCGGCCATGTCGTCGAAATACTTCGACACATCGCCCGCGATCTTGTCGTTCCAGCCACCCTTTTCGAGGCCGGCGGCCTGCCGCGTCACGATGCGCATGGGATGGTCGGGCGAACCCGTGGACGTGAGCTGATGCCCTTCGATTACAAGCGGAGGAAGCTCTTTGATTGCCATGCCGGGGAGCATAACAAAACGTCCGCAACCGCGCACGGCCCTGCCTTCCGCAGCGCCGGCGCGATCGCGGACGAGTGTGTAAGCGGGTGTCTAACGTCAGACGACGCGACGGCCCGTGATGAGGCGAATAACCAGCACGATCACGGCAAGGACGAGCAGAAGATGAATCAACCCGCCGCCGAAGCTGGTCGCCAATCCGAGAACCCACAACAGTAGCAGCACACCAATCAGGGTCCACAACATGTGATTTTTCCTTTCGGGAATCCGGCGCGTTGCCCCAGCGCCGTGCTGCGTCCCAAAGACGCAGGCCAAACTGATTGCGTCAGTCACTGTGGGAAACATCACAGTAAACGGGGGCCGGGAACATGCGTGGATTACCCCACTCGGGGGTAGGGTTTCGCTCCAGATGGGGTTGGGGAAAAACTCAGCCCGGACGGCGTGCGGCTACTTCTTCGTCGGGCATTCGGGCGGCCAGTTCTCTTCCGCTATGTGCCACACGAAAAACTCGCCCGATTCGGCACCGCCGGTGTCGCGCGCAAAGAGCAGCGACTTCCCGCTGGGCGAGAAGAGCGCGCCGACCTTCATGTTGGGCTGGTTGATCTCAGGAGCGAGCTTGGTGCGCGCCGACCATCCCGTGTCGGTCAGGTGCGACTCGAACAGATCGCCGTCGGCCATGATGATCATGCTGGTCCCGTCGGGTGATGGCAGCGGCTCGTACTCGTCGCCGGCCGTGTTGATGGCGTCACCCAGATTTTCGATGCTCCACGTGTCGTCCGCCATCCGTTTCGCGCGATAGATGTCCGTCGCGCCCTTGCCGCCCGGGCGGTCGGATCCAAAATAGAGCCAGCCGTCTTTGCTCGGCCGTGGAAACCACTCCGCGCCCGCGCTATTCACCGGCTCTGGAAGTTGCTGAGGCTCTCCCCACTTCCCATTCGCGCGATCGATGCGAAAGATGTCGAGATTGGTGCGCTTGACGCCGTTGACCGAACGCGTCGAGATGAAGTACATGCTGTTGCCATCGCCGGTGAAGAACGGATCCGCTTCGACACCGTCTCCCGCCAGCGACCACTTTTCGGGTTGTGACCATCCCTGGTCGGTGCAGTGACTGACCAGAATGCGCCAGCCCTGGAACTGCGGCGTGCTGCGCACGAAGTAGAGATCGCCGGTCTTCGGATCAAACGCCGGATGCGACTCGAAGCGCGGGCTCGAGATGTTGGCGGGCTTCCACGCCTGCACGACGCTTTGCTGCGCCATGGCCGGCGCACTCACAAGCGTTACGCACGTGGATATGATGAGGAGTCGTGGTGTGCTCATGCAGCCAATGCTAGCACGCTATCGGCCTTTGTTGCGCAGATGATTAACGCCGCGCGCCGAGACAAATACAAGTGTTCCCCGCCCGGGTTGCTGGCACTGCTCGATGAAGCCGCGCTCGTTGGCCTCTTCCCACACGGGAAGGCGCGGACACGAGGTGCGCCAGGCGTCGAGGACCTCGGGGTACGGTCGCGGTTCGGGACCCAGCCATTCGAGCAGGTCGAGGATCAGATTCTCGACGGTCTCGTCGCTCACTTGCCGAGCTCCGCGATGCGCGCCTTCACCAGTTTCTCGAGGACTGCTTCCGGCAATGGTTTGGAAAACGGAAGTTGAATGGCGTCCTGGGTGGCGCGCAGGCCCTTGAGCTCGGCGCGGTCGATGGCGGATGGAATCGGCGAGAGCCTGGCGTGCCGTTTCATCGCTTCGTAACGAAACAGCGTTTCACCTTTGAGGCGAATTTCGGGAAGACCGTACGCGAACGAATCCGTGGCGCCGCGAGCGCAAGCCCGAATCAGATCACGCAGCTCATTGAGGAATTTGCGCGCCGAAGGCTCCAGCGAATCGAGGTAGTTCTTGAGCTGTGACTTGTTGAGCGCTTCCGCAAGCTCATCCGCCGACTTCGTGCTCGATGCTGTCTTGCGCGTCGCCATTGTCACTGGCCTTACTTCGTGGAGTCCACCACCGCGCTCGCCATCCCGCCTTCGTAAACAGGCTGCAGAACCGCCGCCGTCTTGATGGTCGTCGTGGCGGCACACGGGCTCCAGTACTGCTTGGCGGTCACCGTGATGTCCCCGGCCGGGTCGGCGGTGTAATCGAGCGGAGGAAATGTGGCGACATGCGTGCTGGGCGACGCGTACGGAAGTGTCGTCGCCGCGATCTCCGTGCTGAACGAGAACGAACCGTTCGCATCCGTGATCGGCGACGTGTTGAGCCGGCTGTGCCAGGCAGATGAGCTCGCGTTCGCGTACGGCAGTCCCGCGACCGTAATGCGGATCTTCTTGTTCGGCGCAAATCCAGCTCCGTTGACGACGAACACGCCATCCGCAGCGGGGCCCTTGTTCGGCGTTCGCGCCGCCGTGTGGACCGAGATCGTGCTTCCCGGCTGGGCGCACTCCCTGCTGCATCCAGTAAGCGCGAGAGAACCCAGTACAAATGACACCATCATCAACTGCGAACGCCGGTTCATTGAGACTCCTGTTCTTCGATTACAACAGAGGTAAGGCCGGGTGCGGAGCCGCTCCCGGTCGGGTACTATAACGCAGGTGGCCAATTTCGTGAAAGGCTTAGCATGAAGCTCACCGTCCGCCCGCTTACCCCCGATTTGTGGCCGGAGTTTGCCGACCTCTTCGGCAAGCACGGTGCCTGTAACGGCTGTTGGTGCATGTACTGGCGGATTGGCGGCCAGTATTCCAGGCGCCCGCGCGAGAAGAACCGCACCGCGTTCCGGAAGATCGTGAAGGAAGGTCCGCCGCCCGGCCTCCTGGCCTTTGACGGCGACAAAGCGGTGGGATGGTGCCAGCTCACGCC
>DATNGX010000376.1:0-2496 GCA_035605755.1 Candidatus Krumholzibacteriia bacterium | reverse complement strand
GGTGGGATCCCAGCGCAGAATCACGGGGCGTTCCGCGCTGGATGGAAAATCATCGCGAAACGCCACACGATCCACGGCTTCGCGCAGATGGAGATTGGCGAAGTCCATCTGCGTGCCCCACTCGTACTCCACGGTGATCATGGAGACGCCTTCGCGCGTGCGCGACTCGACGCGGCGCACACCGGCGAGTGCCGTGACCACTTCCTCGAGCGGCTCGGTGACGAGGCGCTCGAGGTCGTCGGCGGGGATGTTGGTGTAACTCGTGACGACGGTGAGTCGCGGATAGATGATCGATGGCAGGAGATCGACGGGAAGCTTCTTGAAGCTCACGGCACCCACGACCATGAGGGCCACGAAGAACATCGTGATCGCAACGGGACGTTGGATCGCGAAACGGATCATTCGCCGGCCTGTGCGGTCTCAAGCCACGGATCGGAAGGCGGGAGCGTTTTGCGCACCTTGATCTTGGCGTCGTGCGCAAGGGTCAGGTGATCCGACACGATGACCTTGTCGTCGGGCTCGAGCGTGCCACCCTGCAGCACACCGGTTACTTCCACCATGTAGTCATTGCTCTCGCCGAGCTCGACGTAGAGCCATTTCGCGCGGCCGTCTTCCACCTTGAAGAGCAAGGGACGGCCGTCGCGCGTGAGGATGGCTTCGCGCGGCACCAAAAGACGCTGCTCGAAGCGCTCGCCGGCGATGAGTGCACGCGCGAACATCCCCGGGCGCAGACGGCCCTGGGCATTCTTGAGACGCATCAGCACTTCGCACGTGCGCGTGTCACGATTGAACTGCGGGCTCACCACGTCGACTTTCACATCGAAGGTGTCGCCCAGCGCGGGCACGGCGAGAATGGCGTTGCCGCCGGGACGTATCTTGCCGACGTCGGCTTCGAGCACGCCTACTTCGGCCTCGATGTTCACGTTGTCGACAATCGTGCACAGCGGCTGATTGATGGTCACCTGCTGGCCGGGGCTCATCGTGAGCCCGGTGATGACACCATCGAAGGGCGCACGAATCTCCGTGCGCTCCATGTTGAGTTTCGCGCGTTCCAGGTCGGCGCGCGCCACGGCGACACCGCTCCGCGCCGCCGCCACTTCGCCGCGGAACTTGCCGTCCTTCAAGGCCTGAACGTCGAGGAGGATCTCTTTCGCCAGGCGGTCCTCGCGCGAGATCTTTCCGCTTCTCTCGAGCTTTTCGAGATCCGTGAGCTGGTCACGCATTTCCTTCGCCTGCGCCACCATGGCGGTATCGACGTCGGTGCCCTCGATGGTGAGAAGACTCAAGCTCTGGAGGTAACGCGCGCGCGCTTCTTCCGCCGCCATTTCGTACTCGCGGTCATCCAGCTTCACGATCAGCTGTCCGCGCCGGACGGTGGCTCCCTCTTCGGCCGCGATACGCACCGCGCGGCCGGAGATCTCGGAGTGCAATTCGGCGGAATGACGCGCGCGAATTTTTCCTTCCGCCACCACGGGACGAATCAGATCCGCGCGCAACGCGCGCGAAACGTTCACCGTAACGGAGCGTTCTTTCTTGGGTTTGTTGGCGGAAGCCGTGTCGCCGGGCGCATCGGTCTTGCCGTAGTTCTCGCCCTCGTTCTCCATCGAGCCTTTGGCGTTGGCGAGCGAGGTCGAGTCGGTCCCGGTGGAATCAGCGGCGGTTTTTGTCGACGCCTTCTTGCCACATCCCCACCCCAATAAAACACAGGCGAAGACGACGAGCGTAAGACGCAGGGGGGTGGAGGTCACAAACAGACTCCTTGAGTGGAGAGGCGCGAGCGGTAACGATATGACGAATGGAGCGCGAATCCGCTCATATCGTTACCGCGATGCCGCTAGAAACTAACGAGCCGCTATGTTGTCGCCTTCCAGCTTGTAGCAGATGACGCTCATCGGCTCGGCGTCTTCGCCGACCGAGGTGCCTTCGACACCCTGCGCCGTCATTGCCGCAGTGAGGAAGCTGGTGACGACATAGAAACGATCTTTTTCGAACACATACAGGTCTTCGAGCGGATTGCCCTCGCCCTGCAGGGTCACGGTCTTCACGAACTGACCCTCGGGATTGAACACATCAAAGGTGCCCAGCGTTCCCTTGGGGAGGTTGCGCGCGCCGGCCGAGCTCATCACCCAGATGGAACCGTCGTCGCGCACGTAGAAGTTGTCGATGTCCTTGGCCATGTCGTTGATGCTCGTCTTGCAGTTCGGAATCATCTTCGAGTAGAAGCCCATGGCTTTCGTCATCACGTCTTTCTCGCGCGCGGTACGCGGCAGATGTTTGGCTTCACGCGTGATGACCTTGTCCACTTTGCCGGCCTTGTCGTACACCGTGATCTCGTAGTTGTCGTACGACTTCGCGGCATACACCTTGCCGTCCGGACCCACTTCCCAGCGGCGTTCAAACGTATCCCACTGCGCGTCGTTCAGAACCGGCGCCGCCATGTCGATGACGTTTTCTTTCTGGGCGTACTGCGCCACCTGTTTGCCGTCGGGCGTCACC
>DATNGX010000375.1:0-2527 GCA_035605755.1 Candidatus Krumholzibacteriia bacterium | reverse complement strand
ACGCCGGCAGCAAGCGCGACGATCAGCATCGTGTGCCAGCGCGGCTCGATTCCTTCCACCGCATGATGGGCAAGCCGCCGCACACGCTCGAACGCGGGAAGCCGCGTGACGAGCACGGCATTGAAAATGGCGAGCGCGGAGCCGATGGCGGCGCCGATGACGAGGCGCAACGCGAGATGTTCCGCGCTGAACAACGGATCGTGGCGGTGTGTGAGACGACGCAGCAGCAGTGCCGCCAAAACCAGAACCACAGCGAGCGTAACGCTGGCTGCGGTTATCACGCCGCGCGCCTCGCGTGTTCCCGGCGTTTTCGCAGGCATGTCGCGCTACTTGAGGCGGTCGAGCGGAACCGGCTCGATGGATTCGGGAAGATCGTACGTGTGTCGCGTGGTTTTCTTCGGATAGGTGCGGCCGGAAAGCGCCATGTCGAGCACGGATTGCTTGGTTACTTCCACGTCGGGACGGCGCGAGATGACATGGATGGTGGAATCTTCCAGATAGTCGACGGCGTAGCACGGAACGGCGATGAAGCCGAGTTGCGACGATGCGCGCCAGCGATGGTGGCCGTCGAGAATGACGCGTGTCTTCCTGTCGACCAGGACCGGCGGATAGAACGTGCGGGCGTTGCGGATCTCCTCGACCAGCCGGTCGAGACGTTCCAGATCAACGTCCTCGTGGGGCCTGAGGTGCGCCGGAGCAATGAGCTCGAAATCTCCCAGCACGTGTGGTGGCCGCGGCGCTTTAGCGCCAGGGAATGGTGAGATTGAGGCGGGTGAGCTTGGCTTCCAGCTCGTCACGTTCGCGGTTGCGCCTGAGGCCGTTCTTGCCCGGCTCGAGCCAGCCATTTTTTTCCGCGATGGCGGATGCACCCGCGGCGTCGTTGGCGTTGATGCGCTGCACGATTTCCGTTTCCAGCCGCGAGAACGACATCGCACTCATGCGGTAGTCGAGAAACGCCTCCCATGCGATCGGACACCACTTGCTCACGATCTCGTCGCCGATGACGGTGGCGTACTGGCGGATTTCCAATTGCGAGTGCTCGTCCATGCGCAGCGAGAGAAAATGAAACAGATTGTGGAGGTCGACCTTCCAGTACGCTTCCGTGTACGTCGAAAGGGGCAAGTCCTTGCGCGCCTGTTCGCGCGCGACACCGGCTTCGATGCGCTCGTTGTAGATGCGGCGCGAAAGCGTGTGCAGATCGGCTTCCTGTTGCGAGAACTTGGCACCCAGCTTCTCATCCATGAAGCCGGCGCTCCCCTGCCGGTTCCCCGTCGACTGCATGCGCCATTCGCCGGACGTCGTGGTCTGCGCCGAGTCGATCGCAACCGAATAGCGTGTGCTGTATTCGTTGATGTTGGCGGTGCGGTGGCGGATCCACTGGCGCCACGCGTCCATGGGCACGCGCACGTGAAGCTTGATTTCGCACATTTCGTACGGTGTGGTGTGCCGGTGGCGCATGAGGTAGCGGATGAGTCCGCGGTCCTCGTGGATCTTCTTGGTGCCCCGGCCGTACGACGTGCGCGCGGCCTGCACGATGGATTCATCGGAGCCCATGTAGTCGACGACGCGCACGAAACCGTCGTTCAGCACCTTGAAGGGGTGACCGAGGACGCGATCGAGCGCCTCGACGCGTGGGCGTTCGAGATGTTCGGCGGTTTCTGATTGGGTGGATTCGATGTCTTGCGCCATTTTGAGCCTTCATTGCGCGCCTGTCGGCGCGCTTCCCCCATTAAACCGCAACGCTGCCGCCAAAACAAGGTGGAATCAGGCGCGGCGGCTCGGGTAAGGTTCGCCGCATGCATCGCGAAACCATGCGCGCGGCGCTCGATGCGGCGCGGGACCCGTGGGACGTGCTCGTCGTTGGCGGCGGCGCGACCGGACTGGGCTGCGCGCTGGAATCGGCCACACGCGGAATGCGCACCGTGCTCGTCGACGGGCGCGATTTCGCGTCGGGCACGTCGAGCCGGAGCACCAAGTTGTTCCACGGCGGCGTGCGCTATCTGCGCGGCGGCCACTTCCACATGGTGGCGCAATCATTGAAGGCGCGCGCGGACGCACGCACCATGGCCGGTGCTCTGGTGCGCGACACCGCGTTCCTGGTTCCCGTGACGAACGCGTGGGAACGTTTCTACTATTCAACAGGTCTACGACTGTACGACTTGCTCGCTCGCGACCATGAAACCCCGCGCTCGCGTGCGGTATCGGTAACGGAAGCACTTCACCTTGCACCCACGCTGCGCTCGGAAAATCTGCGCGGTGGGGTGGTGTACCACGACTACCAGTTCGACGACGCGCGCTTCGCCATCGAGCTCGCGCGCGCGGCCGTGGCGCGGGGTGCGGTTCTCATGAATTACGCGCCCGTAACGGGTCTTCTTTACGACGGGACGCGTGTGTCGGGTGCCATCGTTCGTGACAGCGAGCGCGGCGACGAATTGCAGGTGCGAGCACGGGTCGTGGTGAACGCCGCGGGCGTCTACGCGGATTCGGTGCGGAGACTGCGCGGCGCTGTCGCGCCGCTATTGCGCTT
>DATNGX010000374.1:0-2409 GCA_035605755.1 Candidatus Krumholzibacteriia bacterium | reverse complement strand
TACCGTGTGCGTGAGAGGTCGCGGGCGCAGATTGCGGCTCAGGCTATCGGTAGAGCGCTTTGATGCGGCCCCACGTTGACGCCGCTACCGCCACGGGAGTTACATCGATCGTGGCCGAAGCAGGATTCCGTGCGCTGAAGCACGCCGAACCTCCAGCGCAAAATCCGGAATGGTCGCGAGAGGGGTAGATTATCGAGTAGTTACCCGTGAATGTGTATGAACCCGGTGCGAGCAGTACCTGGAGTTCCAACGACCCGGACTGCGCAACATCTCCAAAGTGCATGAGCCAGGCGGTTCCGTTCGTGCAGTCGACAGACGGAAATGGAATAATATGGGGGTCCCTCGCCTTCAACGGACACGGAGACATATACAGGTACCATCGCCCCTCGGGCAAACACGTCGTCTGGCTGCAGGGCGGAATTGGATCTCCCAACACGAGCCCGATATCGACCCAGGTATTCGGCCCGTCGTTTTCGAGTGCCGTCAGGGTCCAATGACCATCATCAGCGAGAACCGGCGAAGAAACGAATGCAATCGAGAGGAGTAGACCTGCTGCCACGGAACGCAGTGAGACGCGGGACATGACGTCCTCCAGTCATGGGGCATACAAAAACTGTACGCCGATCTGGCGCGACGGTCAACGGACGACTGCACGCGTTAACGCGCGCTGCGTGACCCATTCCGGGTTGGCTTCCAGCGCGTCGATGATGCGCTCCGGAAGTCCGGGATCGGCATACAGAGCGGTGCCCACCTGGATGGCGGTGGCGCCGGCGAGGAAGAATTTGCGCGCGTCGTCGATATTGCCGATGCCGCCGATGCCGACAATGGGAATTGATACGGCCTTGGCGCACTCCCACACTTTCTGGAGTGCTATGGGAAGAATGGCGGGGCCCGAGTAACCGGCGCTGCCGCGCGCGAACACGGGCTTGCCGGTCTCGAGATTGAAATCGATTCCGATCACTGTGTTGATGGCGGCGATGGCGTCCGCGCCTCCCTGCTCGGCGGCGCGCGCCACGCTTCCCACATCGGTGATGTTTGGCGTCACCTTGATCCACAGCGATTTCTTCGGGAGCCGCGACTTCACGATGCGCGTGATGCGCTCGACGAGCTGGGGGTTGCGGCCCTGGTCGAGCGCTTCCCCTTTGACGTTGGGGCAGCTCAAATTCAACTCGAGTCCGTCGTAACCGTCCTCGGCGGCGAATGCGTCGGCGAGGCGCACGAATTCGTCCTCGGTTTCCGCCGCCACACTCACCATGACGCCGATATCGCGATGCTGGTTGAGCTGCGGCAACTTCTCTGCGACATATTTGACGAGGCCGACGTTTTCGAGACCGATGGAGTTCAGCATGCCGTGCGGCAACTCGTGGATGCGCGGCGGCAGGTTGCCCGCGCGTGGCTCCATGGTGATTGTCTTGGTGACGACACCGCCGAGGCGCGAGAGATTCACCAGCGGCGAATACTCTTCGGCATAACCGCAAATTCCGGACGCAATGAATACGGGATTCTTGTGCCGGATCGGACCAATCTGAACGCTGATATCGCTCATTCTCTTTCTTCTCACTCAGTCAGGACGCGCTGTCGCGCGTCGTTCATGGTATTGGCAGCTCATCCCACACCAGAACGCTGGCGTCGAACACGGGACCGTCGTGACACACGGTGCGATACGGCGAAGGACCGCCCAGAGTGGTGGGCACGACGCATGCGCGGCACGCACCCAGCGCACAGCCCATGCGATTTTCGAGCGACGCGTAGTGCGCAATGCCGTGCTTCTCGGCGAGTTTCTGCGCCGCGCGCATCATGATTGTCGGTCCGCACGTGAAGATGGCATCGGCGCTCTCGCGCTCGAGCTCGCGCGCGGCGAGCTGCACGACGTTGCCCTTGAATCCGTGGGAGCCGTCGTCGGTGGAGAGCACCACACCGGGGCGCTCGAGCGGCACGTGATCCAGAAACAGATCCTCTCTGGTGCGCGCGCCGTAGAGCAGGCGATAATTCTCGCCCAGTCCGCCCGGCGCACGAAAGCCGTAGAAGTAGAGCGGCGCCAGTCCGACACCGCCGCCGATGGCGAGCACCTTCTTACCGGAGAGAACCGGATATGAGTGGCCGAGCGGGCCATAGAAATGGGCGGTGTCACCCGCGCGCAAACGGCGCAGAGCGCTCGAGCCCGCACCCACTTCGACAATCACAAGATCGAGAAAATCCCGTGTGCAATCGTGAATGCTGAAGGGACGGCGGAGGAAGAAGCGCTCACCGGCGGTGGCCCCGGGCGACGGAACCATCACATGCACGAATTGTCCCGCCAGCGGCTCGACGAAATTCGCGGGCCGCGCGAGGCGCAGCAGGTAGTAACGCGTGCTGAGATGGACGTTCTCGAGGACGCGCGTGGTGAACTCGCCGGCGTTCGAGGGCGTG